>JAIRMK010000056.1 GCA_031258755.1 Prevotellaceae bacterium | reverse complement strand
AAAAGGGAGAAACGTAGGCTATACGCCCAATTGAGAAGAAGTGAAAAAGAGAAGGGGAAGAAAAAGGGGAAGAATAAAATGTAGATGATTTAGAGAATACTATATTTTAAGCGGTTTATAGAAGATTTATAGGGTATAAAAAAGGGTAAGAATAAAAAATATCACTGCTGAAAACCGTTGAATAACAACAACTTTTTAAAAAAAAACAAATAAAGAGGCTAAAAATTAAATGATTAATATTAAGGAATATAAGAGTGGTAGTTTGGCTGTTTCAGTCAAATCGGGGACAAAGATAAAAAAGAAAATCTATAAACCAAAAAATTTAAGACAAATTAACAATAAATAGTTAGTGGTTAATGAATGAGTTATTTCACCAACAAATCGAAATCCGTTTCCAGCGGCTTGTCCTCGATGTAGTCGTAAAGTGAAAGCTGGCGAAGGGTGTAGTAGAAGTTCCAGTAATTCCGCAGCGCGGTGATGTAATTCTGTTGCGAGCGGTCGCGGTCGAGCTGCGCATTATTCATGTCGGTGATGGTAATTTTATCAATGAGGAAGCGCGCTTTCGACACTTCGTAACGTTTCTGCGCAATCGTATCGGACTTGGCGGCGATACGGAATTGTGTTTCCTGCATGTTAAACTGCCGCACTTTCAGCACTACATCTTCCTCAAAATCCGCATAGGCCTGCTCAACTTGGTTTTTCACCACTTCCTGGTTCGACTTGGCCATCTGTACACGGCCGCGCCCCCTACCCCAGTCAAGGATGGGAAATGAGAGGGTAACCCGCACGTTCTCCATGTCATTCGGATTCTTATAAGCGCCACCAAACGTATTGGAGGTTTGATCCAATCCAAACGTCACATTCAAATCCGCTTTAAACCCCACGTCGGAGCGTTCTTCGGCCACCCGCTTTTCGGCTTCAATAAGTTGTCGCTGATAGGCAAGCAGATCGGGGTTATTTTTTTTCGACAACGTCAGCACCTTGCCTGCCTCCAGCAACACCTGCGGCACGGCTGTGGGAATAATAATTTCCACGGTGGTCAATTCATTAAATCCAAGAAACGAGCGCAGCCTGTTTTGCGCCGACTCTTTATTCAATTGCGCCTCATTCAAGGTGGAGCTGGCATTCATGAAATTAAGTTCCGACTGCAGCAGGTCGTTCTCTCCGATAGTTCCGAGATTGTAACGCCCTATCGCAATTTTATGCAACGTATCGTTGTTGGCATAGTTAAATTCGGCAATGGCAAGGTTTTGTATGGCGGAGGCATAATCGAAAAAATACCCAATGGCGCGAATAGACACTTCTTCCATCTGGCGCAGATAAATGCGTTTGGCCTCTTCGAAACGCAACGGCTCGATTTTGCGATCCCACTTATAATTATTGACGCCGAAAAATGATTGATACAAATTGATGTTCACCGGGGAAGCAAGAAAAATCCCCGATTTATGGTTCGAAAAATTCTCCTGAAACTGATCATAACGTTCCAATGACGACGACAATGAAATGCTGCCGCCGGTAGGCAAATTCTGGGTAAGCGCCAGCGAGCCCGATAACCGGTTGGAGAAATCGGAGAGGTATTCGGTGGACATCATACCGGTTAGCGTATCCCTAACTTGCAGTTCCGAAATCCGTTTTGAAAAATTCGGCATGTTGGCCGAGAAAGTAAGGCTGGGCAGGTAATTGGCCTTGTAGGAGCGATATTGCCAGTAACTTGCCAGAAAAGTGTTCCGCGTACGAATGGCGTTCAGCGACTGGTCTTGCGCCAGAGTCAGCACTTCTGCCAACGTCAGGGTATATTCAAACTTCTTGGTTTGTGCATGGCTGCAGGGTGGCAGGCACAAGCAGAGCAGCAATAAACAGTAAGGTCTATAATTATTCATAACGTAAGGATTCTATTGGGTCGCGTTCAGCTGCACGTTTTGCGGGCGAATACCCGAAAATAACGCCCACCGCCGCCGAAACGCCAAATGCAATAACAACAGAAAAAAATGAAATAATGGTTTTAATGTCAAATGTATATTCTATAATTAACGACAAGGCTACCCCCAGTATAACCCCAATAGCGCCGCCCGTAACGCTTATAAGGATAGCTTCAGACAAAAATTGCGCTATAATGTCCGCTTTTTTTGCACCGATAGCCAACCGGGTTCCAATCTCTTTAATACGTTCCATGACCGAAGCAAACATAATATTCATAATACCTATACCGCCCACCAGTAAAGAAATGCCGGCGATAGCGCCCAACACAATATTGAACACATCTTTGGTACGCTGTTGTTGCTTCAACAACAATTCCGGCACGGTAATTTCGTAGTCTTTCACCTCCTGATGCCGGCGAAACAACATGCGCCCCAACACTTCTACCGCCGAATTCAACTGCTCGGTTTCTTTCACTTGCACAATAATCCGGTCGAGTTGATGATAGTTTGAACTCGCCTGTTCGTCGGACGACGAGGATGAGCGGATGGTTATTCTTCCGCCGCTGATTATGATGCCGGTTGCGTTTTGTCCTTGCATCGTATTGACCAATGCGCGATTTTGATAACGCATCAACATCGTTTTAATCGGAATATACACGTTGTCATTATTCATATTCACACCGGCATTGTCAAACGTCGATGTGGTGGTTACCTGGCTTTTTTCGAGCACACCTGTCACGCATAACCAAATGCCGCCGAACTTGATATATTTCCCAATAGGATCTTCGTTATTGAACAGTTTCGTTTTCACGTTATACCCGATAACACACACGGGAAATCCATGATCATTCTGATATTGCGTGAAGTAATCGCCTTCGGACAGTCCCAGATTATACAGCTGGAAAAAATCGGTAGCGACAGCTAAAATCTTTGCCGGATAGCGGATACCGGCATATACGACAAAGGTATTCACCGATACTTCGGGGCTGATACGTTCTACATCCGGCAGCACACTGCGTATCGCTTCCGCATCGGCTAACGTGAGCCCCGGCGAGTATTTGCGCGTGGCCTTCTCGCCGCTTTCCTGTGCATTGTCATCGTCTGAGACATCTTCGGCCGGCGTAATTACAATATTATTCACGCCGACCATCTTAATCTGGTCGAGAATTTCCTGTTGTGCGCCATTGCCAATCGCCAACATACTAATTACGGCCGCCACGCCAAAAATAATACCTAACGCCGTAAGCATCGATTTGAGCTTATTACCCAGAATGCTTTCGATGGCAATATGGACATCGTGCAGATATCGGTTGATAAAATGTATAAAAAACATATCCGGTGCGTATTATTCATTAGGACGCCGGCGTTGACGGCCTTGTCCCGGCGTTCGTTCTTGCATTTGCCGCATCATTTCTTTCTTTTTTTCTTCCTGTTCCTCCGCATCTTTTTTCTGTTTTTCCTCCGCATCTTTCTTTTCCTGTACACGCTGTTTCAAGACTTCAATATATTCCGCACCGGCAAGCTTAAAGGTCCCGACATCTTTTGGCAGCGACAAATAAATTTCATCATCTTCCTGCAGGCCTTGCTCTATAATGCGGAAATTATCGTTCATTTCGCCGGGCACAACAACCTGCTTGACCCCATTGGTGCGATACACATACATCATGGTATCCGATCCAAACAAGGCTTCCAGCGGCACATACAGCACATTGTCGAATGACGCGGTGATAATTTTGTTGGAAGTAGTCATGGACGGACGCAATATAGGATCGCTTTCATTAACGCGCACTATGACCTCAAACACTTTTGCATCGGCATTTTTAAGCTGCTCGCCCACGTTAGATACTTCGGTAATAACGCCGGTATATTGTTTTTCGGGGAACGCATCTACGCCTACCCGCACCTTCTGTCCGATCTTTATCTTGCTAATGTCAATTTCGTTCACATAAGTTTTCGATTCCATCACCGACAAATCGGGAAGCGTAGCAATAGTCGGATCCCAGGGGCTAATGCTCGATCCCACTTTTCGCTTTTCCCCGCCCCATTCGCGGTAATAAATCACCATCCCGTCTTTAGGGGCATGGATAATAAACTGATCCAACACCGTCAGCAGTTCCTTCAATTCCCGCTCCTTTTGGTACAGGTTAATGCGCACGTCTTTAATCTGGCCTTCGGCCTGTGCTTCTTTAAGGGTATAATTTTGCAGTTCTTGCTCATAAGCACGATCCGCGCGCTCCAGGTTATTCTTCGCCTGCCGTTGGGTAGCCGGCGGCTCATAAACGGACTGTTCCAACGCGATTTGTTTTTCTTCCATGTCGAATTTTAAATTCGCCAGGTTATTCCG
>JAIRMK010000033.1 GCA_031258755.1 Prevotellaceae bacterium | reverse complement strand
TGTGCGTAAACCATCCGATCATTCCCGCCGGCGCAGGGATTGGAATGAAACATTGCGTGAAATGCCGTATGTGCGTCTTGCGCTTGCTTTCCTTGGCGGCATTGCCTGGCAATGCCACGCTTATCCTTTTCATTTTCATTTTTGGCCTGTTACTGTGCTGCTATTCTTCCTTTTCTTACTTACGCTCATTATCCCTTATTGCCACCATTATGCCCATCAATGGATAAGCGGACTTTCCGGGTTGCTTTTTCTATTCGCGGCCGGCGTCACTGCCGTGCAATTCCAACCACAAGAGAGCAGACTACCGCTTCAACACGACATCTATATTAAAGCTGTGGCCGGCGAGACAACAGCCGGTCAGCGTTACCTCAAAATGCCTGCCGTCGTACTCGCCTACGCCGACAGCAGCGGCACACACGCGCTCCGCGAAAAAACCATCCTCTACCTTGAGCCCGACAGCACACAACCGTTGCCGGTTCCCGGCGACACTCTCCTCACGCTTGTCCGTTTAAGCGAACTCCCGCCGCCGCAAAATCCCGGTGAATTTGACTACCGCACCTACATGAAACGCCGCCATGTGTTCACTTCAGGATTTATTCGCCGTACCCATTACACGGTGGTTCCCGCACAAACAAAGAGCCTGCGCAACCTTCCCGCACAACTGCGCGGAAACACCCAGCAAATTTTTGCCACCAAAGGCATTGCGGATGATGAGTTCGCCGTACTCAATGCACTCACCTTAGGCGACAAAAAAGACCTCGACCAAGATTTACGACAGGCGTATTCCGCCTCCGGCGCCACCCACATACTTGCCGTATCAGGCCTTCACGTGGGAATTATCTTCGCCATCTTATCTATCCTTTTTTCTTTTCTTGAGAAAAAACAAAACGGAAAACTATTCAAAAATATATTATGCATATTTTGTTTGTGGTGCTATGCCGCGCTGGTAGGCTTTTCCCCTTCCGTTACCCGCGCTACGGTGATGTTTTCCTTCGTCCTTGCCGGACAAATGATGCGGCGGCACATCAGCATCTACAATTCCCTCGCCGCCTCGGCGTTCTTCATCTGCCTCTTCTGCCCTTTCGACCTCTTCGATACCGGCTTTCAACTTTCCTATTGCGCCGTCATATCCATTGTATATTTTCAACCTGCGATATATCGCCTAAGCTACACCCGGCATAAAATAACCGATTACTTTTGGCAACTCCTCAGTGTTTCCTTTGCGGCACAAATCGGCACGTTGCCTATTACCCTGGCAAGTTTTCACCAATTCCCCAATTACTTTCTACTCACCAATATTTTTGTCATTCCACTCACCGGTGTCATCGTTTATCTCAGCGCAGCACTCCTTACCACCGCATGGATTCCGGCTGTGTCGGACATCATTGCCCTGTGCCTCGACAAATCGCTGTGGCTGCTCAATCATGGTGTGCGTTTCATCGAACAGATGCCCTACTCCGTCACGTCCAATATATACATCAGTCCGTCACAACTATGCGCAATGATAGTATTGGCGCTGCTTTTCATGCTATACATCGAAACAAAAAACCGGTGGCTGGTATGGATTTCGACTTACCTGTTAATTGGTTTTTTCGCACTTGGCACATGGCAGTCCATTCGGCAACAAGAGCAACAATTTATCGCCGTGTATAACGTAAAAAACGCATCCTACATTCATTTTATTCACGGCAACCACAGCGTGGCTTTGCGCGACAGCAGTACTGCCGGACAACCGTTCGACTTTAACCTCAAGACATTTTTCATCAGCGCCGGCATTGCCGGGAAACCGGCAATAACCCTCGCCGCCCACCATCCATTAAACGATACCACCATTCAACATTTGCACATTTACCGGAACTTTATTATTTTTGAAAATAAATTGATTAAAATATTACATGATGAACAGCCTGCATACAAACAAACCGCACCGGTAGATTACCTTATTGTTACGGCGACAGCAGCATTGCGTCCGGCACAGGCGCTGGCGCTCTACCAGCCTAAACAGGTAATACTCGATGCTTCCGTACCTGCCTTCCGCACCCGGCAGTGGGAAACCGCCGTAAGCGAACAGGCGGTCGCCCTGCATAACGTGAAACAACATGGCGCATGGATACAAACTTTGAAAGTTAAGAACTAAAAGTTAAGAGTTAAAAATTAAAAAAATTATGGCCGAGACCCTTCACATTTCACGTCAATTATCGAAGGAAGAAAAGTACAAGGCGTTGCTTCCGCAGCTCAAAGCCTTGCTGCACGGCGAAACCGACGAGGTGGCCAACCTTGCCAACACTGCGGCGGCACTGTGGGAAACATTCCGTTTCTTTTGGGTTGGCTTTTATCTCATAAAAGACGCCGAACTGGTATTAGGACCATTTCAAGGCCCGGTAGCCTGCACCCGCATAGCTTTTGGGCGCGGCGTATGCGGCGCCGCATGGAAAGAGCGGAAGACCCTCATCGTGCCCGACGTGGCGCAGTTTCCCGGACACATTGCATGCAATAGCCGGTCAAAGTCCGAAATTGTAGTACCCCTGTTCAAACACGGCGAAATTTACGGCGTGCTCGACATTGACAGTGACCGACCCGGCGCCTTTGATGAAATTGATGCCAAATATTTAGAGAAAACAGCTGAATTTATTACAGTATAGTCTGTTACAAAAGTTGTATTTTCAAAAATACAAAATATGATTAAAATTGCATTTTCAAAAATACACTTCAAAAAATACACGTGTATTGTATTAAATTATAATTAAATAACTGGATTGTATTTTGTATAATACAAAAAATGCTTATATTTGCACTTTGAAGAATACAACATAAAAATGGAAACACTATTCACTAAATACCACATCAAAGTCGGGGCGACAAAGGAAAAGCCCGTCAGATATTTGATGAAAAATATTTATTGGAACGACCGCCTATTTGCCATTGTAGGAGCAAGGGGAACGGGCAAAACAACCATGATGTTGCAATACATAAAATTACATCTTGATGTCAAAAAAGCCTTGTATGTAAGTTTAGACGACCTGTTTTTTTCAAACAACAGGCTTGTTGATGTGGCTGCACAATTGTCGCTTCAGGGCGTAACGCACCTGTTTGTGGACGAAATACACAAATACCCCTACGACACTTGGGCGCAGGAGCTTAAAAATATTTATGACGCATACCCCGACATGCATGTCGTTTTTTCCGGGTCTTCCATGCTTGAAATTTATAAAGGCAACGCCGACCTTAGCAGAAGAGCGGTACAATATGAATTAAGAGGATTGTCGTTCAGGGAATTTCTGGAGTTTGAAAATATCATAAAATTAAAGCCCATATCCTTGAATGATCTGCTTAAAGATCACATCATGATGGCTTCCGATATTGTAAAACGCATTAACCCCGAAAAAATCATTCTGCTTTTCAACCGATATTTAAAAATGGGGTTTTATCCTTATTACAAAGAAAATCTCGAAAATTACGAACAGCGCGTGGCCAATGTGATTAACACCGTATTGGAAGGCGATTTGCCCGCCATCGAGAAAATAGAATTTATGACGACCTTGAAGATAAAAAGGCTATTGGGCATTATCGCCACGCTGGCTCCTTTTACGCCTAACATTTCGGAATTGAGCAAGGCCGTAAATACCACCAGAGCACATCTGCTCAAAAGCATAGACTATCTGGAGCGCGCACGGATATTAGGCTTGTTGCGTGCTAAAAACTCCATCGGCAACATGAGTAAACCTGAGAAAATTTACCTTGACAACACGAATATTGCTTATGCGCTGGGCGGAACAGAGGCCAACATCGGCAATGTGCGCGAAACATTTTTCTTTAACCAGTTAAGGGCTATCGGTGCGGTGACCTCAAGCAACAAAGGCGATTTTGTGGTACAAGGGAAATACACCTTTGAGGTGGGCGGCGCAAAGAAAACATTCAAACAAATTGCCGATATTCCCGATTCCTATCCGGCGCTTGATAATGTAGAAACAGGCTACGGGAACCGTATCCCTTTATGGATGTTCGGGCTATTGTATTAAGTGTTCTTTTGAAGATGCGATAACTAAAGGTTATTGCATCTTCTTTTTCCCCGGATAATAGATTGCCAAATCAAAAAGAATATTTACCTTTGTCGGAAATATTTACCACCACGATATTAAGGCCACACAAATAATATGAAACAGCTATGAACAAAAAAGAAAGTATTCATGTACAGGGAGCAGAGATAACACTCCTTTCCAAACCAGACGGCAACAACTATATCTGCATAACAGATATTGCCCGTTACAAAAATCCGGTAGAACCAAAAGATGTGGTGAAAAGTTGGATGCGCAGTCGCAGCACCATTGAATTTTTGGGACTTTGGGAAAAAATTCATAATCCCGATTTCAAAGGGGTCGAATTCGTCCCCTTTTTATTCGAGGCAGGAAATAATGCATTTACCATGAGTCCAACCAAATGGATAGAAAGCACGAATGCTATCGGAATATTTACCAAAGTAGGAGTAGGCGGTGGCACATACGCTCACGAAGATATTGCATTTGAATTTGCCTCATGGATTTCTTCTGAATTTATATAAAATGCAACTGAAAGTTACACAAAATAGGTTTATATTTGACAGCGTATTAGTGCGTTACGAAAGTTATTTGTGTAAATATTTATTGGACTTTATATAAACTTTATTTGGTAACGGAATTTAAGCGTTTAAAACGCGACGAGCAGCACCGTCTCTTATATTGGACTGGAACCTGCAACGTACGTTATCTAAAATCAACTATCGTATTCATACCGACGCCATAAAGGAGCATATCATCCCTTCCATCGTGACCAAAGAGCAAATCATTTTTGCTTACGCCAATGAAGCCGATTTGCTGAATGTGGCGCTATTCGGTAAAACAGCCGCTCAATGGCGTGACGAAAACCCCGATAGCAAAGGCAATATCCGCGATTACGCTTCGCTGGAACAGTTAGTCGTTTTATCAAACATGGAAAGCGTCAACGCCTTACTGATTCGACAGGGACTTTCGCAAGGCGAACGCTTGGTTCACCTTAATACCGTTGCCATTACACAAATGAAATCACTCTTAAAAAACCAAAATCTAACGAAACAGTTGAAGTGAGAAAACCCCAATTATTTTTGGCATCAACACCGACATAGCCGGGAACCCGAAGTAACCCTTGCCGCCCACCATCCGTTAAACGACACCACCATTCAACATTTGCACACTTACCGGAACTTCATTATTTTTGAAAACAAACCGTATCCCTTTATGGATGTTCGGGCTATTGTATTAAGTGTTCTTCCAAATCATAACTCATTGTTCTTAGTTAACAAACGCAAAGGCAAGAAGGTTTTTTGGAAATGCAAAAAAATGAGCGTTAATTTTCAGGCGAA
>JAIRMK010000196.1 GCA_031258755.1 Prevotellaceae bacterium | reverse complement strand
CCACCACTTACACGTGTGGCGACTTCAACCCGGATGGCTACACCATTGCCGTATATCACGGCGCTACCTCGCCCGGCAGTCTTCAGCAGCACCACGTGCCGCCCATTATTCAGGACGCACGTTACGACCCGTGCAACTACTCCGTATCGCTTTCATGGTCGCCTTATGTCGGTTGGGACGAAGCGGATATTTTGTATCATATATACGCCATAATGGGCGGCCAAACGCAGCAATTGGCCGGGAATGTCGCCGGCGCTTCTTTCTTGTGGGAGGATGTGCCCGACAATAAGGAGATAACCTTTTATGTACAGGCCGTTCGTAAAAGTGATGCCGGCGTTAAAAGCGATTCTCCGCATGTGCTTGTTACTACTGCCACGCCGCAACGCCCCGCAATTATCGACCTTTCGCGTTTGGAGTACGACGGCAACGAAGTGCGCTTGCATTTCCATATCGACCCGAGCACAGCCCTTACGCAATTTGAAATACAACGCGCCGCCGATGATGCCGGTTTTGAAACGCAGTATGCTTTTTCCGATAAAACACTGTCCGCTTACACCGACAATGCCGCCGGCATCTTCCGTTACCGTGTGGCGGCGGAGAATGATTGCAACCAAATAGCCCGCGTGAGCGACACCTTGCAGAATTTCAAGTTGGATATGACCTCGCAATACAACGCATGGCAGCTGCAATGGAACCGGCCGGTTTCCGGCGAGTCGTATGTCTTCTCGCTGCAACGTGTCGCGCCCAATCCTGCCGTATTGCTGGCGAATACAACCGGCGTGTCTTTTTCCGACCCGGTATCTTCCATGCAAAACGTACAAAGCCTGGAATATTGTTACCGCCTTGAAGCCTCAACGCCGCGGGGCTTGAGCCTGAGCGAAGCCTGCGCCTTTTACAAGCCGCGCATTGCGATGCCCGACGCCGTTGATCCGCTCAGCGCCGTGATAAATACGCAAACAGGGCGGGCGCGTAACCGGTTTGGCCCCGTATTGAATGTACATCCGGTCACGTATGCCTATCAACTTAGAATTATCAACCGTAATGGAGCTAAAATCGCCGACATTACCAAAGAATTTAACGACGATCCGCTGGAGAAATCGTGGAACGGCCGCTTCGCCAATGGCGGGGACGTGCCCGAAGAAGTATATACCTATTATCTTGAAGTGCATTTTGAAGGAGGGCGCACGGAAACTTTAACAGGCCCTGTGATGGTCATGTATGAATAATTATGGAACAGGAAGAACAGGATAATATATTAATTCAACAGGCGTTTAATGAGCTTTGGGCGCTGTGTCAAGACCGTTTGAAAGACGAAGAAGAACGGCAGGGCGTGCGTTTGGCTTTTAATATCGCCAATGCGTCGCACCGCGGTGCCCGCCGCCGCTCGGGCGAGCCCTACATCATGCACCCCATTGCTGTGGCGCGTATCGTGGTGGAAGATATCGGACTTGCCTACAAGTCCATTGTGGCGGCGCTTTTGCACGATGTGGTGGAAGACACGGACTATAGCCTCGAGGACGTGCGCGAAATGTTTGGTGATAAAATCGCCTCCATTGTCGAAGGCCTCACGAAAATTGAGGGCATCTTCGATAAAACAACCTCGTTGCAGGCCGAAAATTTTAAGCGCATCCTCCAAACCATGAATGACGACATGCGCGTTATTCTCATTAAACTGGCCGACCGCCTGCACAACATGCGTACCCTCGAGTACATGCCCGAACACAAACGTTTGAAAGTGGTGGGCGAAACCATGTACTTCTTTGTGCCGCTCGCCAACCGCTTGGGTTTATACAACATTAAAACTGAACTCGAGGATATTTCCCTGAAGGCTTCCGAGCCGGAAGAATACCGTGATGTGAAAGAAAAATTGGATGCGGGGGCCTCCGAACGCCAAGCGTTTATTGAGCGCTTTGTGCAACCTGTGAAAGAAAAATTGGATGCGGCGGGCATTCACTTTGAGACTAACGTTCCTGCAAAATCGGTGTATTCTATCTGGAAAAAAATGAATACACAACATATCCCTTTTGAAGAGATTTACGACCTGTTCACGGTTTGCGTTGTTTTTCATCCGCAGGAAGGGAAGACGGAACGCGCACAATGTTGGGAAATATACCAGCTGATTACCGACATTTACCGTTCGCGCATCGACCGCCTGCACGACTGGTCGGACACGCCAAAGGTCAATGGCTATGAGGCGTTGCACTGTACTGTGATTGGCCCTATGGGCAGCTGGGTGGACGTGCAGATCCGTTCCGTTCGCATGGAAGAAATAGCCCATCGCGGCGTGGTGGCTTACTGGAAGTATAAAGATGCCACGACCCAGGAAACAGAACTGGACAAATGGCTTCAGCAAGTAAAGGAAATGTTTGCCACGTCGGACAATAATACGTTCGAATTTCTTGAACACTTCCGTCACGGCTTGCTCGACTCCGAAGTGTATGTATATACGCCCAAAGGAGAATCGAAGGCTTTGCCGAAAGGCGCTACCGTCCTCGACTTTGCGTATTATGTCCACACGGCTATCGGCAATAAGGCCATTGCCGGAAAGGTTAACCACAAACTGCAATCGTTGAACTATGTGCTGAACAGTGGCGATCAGATTGAGATCATTACCGCTGAAACACAGCGCCCGCAAAGCGATTGGCTAAATATTGCCATCACGCCGAAAGCCAAAATCCAAATAAAGGAATTTTTGAAGTCCGAGACACAAAGCCTGCAACAACTCGGGAGAGGTATCCTCGAAGAACAGCTGAAAAAATTAGACGTGCCCAATCCTCACCGTGTATTTGAAAAGTTGGTGAAAGCCTACACCCTCAACAATAAGTATGAATTATTCGGCAAAGTGGGAGCCGGCCAACTCGACTTGTCGGACTTGTCTGAAAAGCTACAATATGTTGTAGAGAAGAAACCGGTGCGCTACTGGGGGCTGCAATTCCTTTTGGGAAACAGCGACAGGCAAAAAGAAAATACCGCACCCATTGACAAGAAAACGCCGTATCTGCTGGAAGAAAATGTGGCCAATAAAACGTTGTCGTATAA
>JAIRMK010000034.1 GCA_031258755.1 Prevotellaceae bacterium | reverse complement strand
TTTTTAGCCTGTGAATAAACAATGGTGCTCAGTCCGCAGAGCAAGACTGCAATAAAAATTTTTACTGTTTTCATGATTGCTTATTTAGAAAATATCTCCCAACTTTTTAATAATGCCGGCATCTTCCAGCTCTTTCCTCAAGGCGTCTTTATTGACCGAAACAATTATTCCGACTTTATATTCCTTGCCTATTTTTATCCGGTCGCCGGCAGCAATAGCTACATCATGGCTATTGCTGAGGTTGACGAATTTCATATATCCGCCTCCGTCAGCAAAGAAAGCATCGAAGAAATCCTTTCTCTCGGTAGCTATTCTGGAATCGCTCACCAAAGGTTTTTGCGAAGGAACGCCACGTGTACTGGTAAATCCTTTGAATATAATACCATGAACGGCATTTTTCTTGGCTTGCTCAGTAGCTACATTGGGGTTTTTGGAGTATGACCACACCTTTACCTGATAGGTGCCTTGCGCTCCAACGCCGACAGCGTCAAGTTCATATCTCCACTGTTGTGTGTCTACATCTGCTGCTTTCTTAGCGGAACCACACGCTGCCATCATCATCGCGACGGCAATAAACATACACCATGTTCTTATTGTTTTCATGAATTTTCTGTTTTTAATATATATTTTTTCACTTTATTATTTTACTTGCTTTAACAACATACCCGGCTGTGCTTTTTTCACCTCTTTGAACGTGGTAGCCGTAATAGGATTACCTTCCTTGTCTTTCACTTCTACTTCGGGCGCTTCGCCGGCATTATAGCGGTTGTCCCACACGAGCTTTTTATCCACAGCAGTTTTCCCCACAGACACATATTTTGTCCGTCCGGTATTAGGATCTTGCGTTATTTCCAATACTTCAAATTTTTCGCCGCCTTTTAATCCTTCTTTCATGCCTATTTTGGCCGTAAGCGGACTAACCGTTAGCACCGGCACTTTCGGCTTGAACACATCATGGTCTTTTTGTAATTCGGCAAATACATTGTCGATGTTGCGTACTTCCACCTTATCAATGATCTGTTCTTTTGTTTTGTCACCGGCGAAAAGAATTACGCTTGTGTTTTTTTGTGAGCCTACCAGTTCCAATTTAAAAATATCGGAACTGTCAAAGGCTGCGGGGTTGTCCCATAATTCTTCGTAAAATACCGTAGCAATAGAATCATTCCATGTCAGTTTATACAACCATGTTTTTGAAAATAGTGAATATCCGTCTTTCGTTTTATTGTAAGCTATTTCCAGCGCTTTTTTCGCAGCTATCTGACCTATTGCATTCGGGATTTTTTCAGCGGCTATCAATGCAATATCCCTAATCACAGCAGCAACTATTTCATTCTTGAAAAACGTAAATTGGGTAAAAGTCACGAATGTATTATTGATTAGCTCCTCCCCCGCGTCGGCAAGGGAGCCGATGCCTTTGGATTGTTGTTGTGCTATACTTACATCTAATTCGCTCGCGTTATAAAAACCGCGTTCTTCAATAAGTTTCGTGTCAAATTTTCCATCGGCTGAACGGTTAAACCACGTAGCTACCAATTGTTTGGCAACCTGTTGTTCTTTAATGGCTTTCTCTATTTCTTCTTTAATATCTGTTTTCCCCTGCACTAAACTTACTATCGCTTTCGTGTCCAGCGTGTCTTCTCCACTACCAAGCGTGATGGTTTTAACAGAAATATCATGCTTATTATACTTATCCGGAAACGGATAATTGTTCCATGAATTTAATATGATGTCTTTGTTCTCAAAACCATTGGCGTCAATGAGAATCATCGCCAGGGAACTGCGGCGATACTTAAAATCTTGTATTTGGGCTTTGGCGCTAACAATGCCAAGCACACACACTGTAGTTAGAATACAAGTTAATTTTTTCATTTTTTCAATATTTTTAAGGTAAAAATCAGTCAAATGTAAAGTTAATTTTCAATATTTCCAAATTCCCGGATAATTTCCGAAAATATTTTAGCTAAAACATTACAAATTAAATAGAACAGATTTAGTGTGAAAACTCGCCTTTTTCACTCTTGATGGTCAAACCTGTCTGAAAAGCAGGCTCTACACGGCCTATAACCCGCGCATCAACGCCATATTTTTGTGAGATGGCGATTAACGCTTCGGCGCAATCGGGCGCTACGTATAACTCCATGCGATGCCCCATGTTAAACACTTTGTACATTTCGTTCCATCCGGCGCCCGACTCCTGCTGTATCAACTCGAACAGGGGCGGAACAGGAAACAGGTTGTCTTTAATGATGTGCAGGTTTTCTATAAAATGCAGTATTTTGGTTTGCGCACCGCCCGAGCAATGCACCATGCCGTGAATTTGCGGACGGTGGTGCTGCAACATTTCGCGCACTATGGGGGCGTATGTGCGCGTAGGCGACAACACCAGCTTGCCGTAGGTGAGGCCGGTATGCGGGTCAATGCCGGTGAGCGTTTTCGTGCCGGAATACACCAGTTCTTCGGGGATGGCGTTGTCATACGTTTCGGGATACAGGGCGGCCAGCGTATGCGCAAACACGTCGTGGCGCGCCGACGTGAGGCCGTTGCTGCCCATGCCGCCGTTGTATTCTTTTTCGTACACCGCTTGCCCGAACGACGCCAATCCCACAATCACATCGCCGGGTCGGATATTGGCATTGTCAATAATGTCGCTGCGTTTGGCGCGTGCGGTTACCGTACTGTCCACAATCACCGTGCGCACCAGGTCACCTACGTCGGCCGTTTCGCCCCCTGTGAGGTGCAGGTGGACGCCCCACTGCTTCATCTCGTCAATAAAATCTTGCGTACCCTGAATAATGGCCGAAACAACTTCACCCGGGATGATGTTTTTGTTTCGCCCAATAGTGGATGACAACAGCATGTTGTCGGTAATACCTGCGCACAACAAGTCGTCGGTATTCATTACAACAGCATCCTGCGCAATGCCGCGCCACACGCTGAGGTCGCCGGTAGCGCGCCAGTAAGCATAAGCCAGCGCCGACTTGGTGCCGGCGCCGTCGGCGTGCATCACAAGGCAATAGTCGGGGTCGCCGGTCAATATATCTGGGATTACTTTACAAAACGCCTTGGGGAAAAGGCCCTTGTCGATGTGTCGTATCGCCCGGTGGACGTCTTCTTTCGAGGCCGATACCCCGCGCCGGTCATAACGTGTTTGCATAACTCTACGGTTGTAGTATATAATTATCGCCCAATACCTGAAACTCGGTGCGGCGGTTTAAGCGGTGGCAAATTTCCCGCTGTTCCTCGTTGTTCAAACTGTTGATGTAACGCTCATCCAGCTTGACGCCCGCGCGCAGAAAAGGATATTGCCCGGCTATTGCGGCATCCACTACTTTAGGCTGCGACTCGCCCAGCCCCACCGCATCCATGCGCCCTTCGGCAATGGCGTGCCTGATCAGGTAATCCACTACCGCCTGTGCACGTTGTTGCGACATGGCATAGTTGGTCTCGTCGCTGCCGCGGTTGTCGGTGTGTGCACGCAGTTCGATGACGAGTGTGGGGTTGTCGTTCATGATGGTGATTAATGAATCGAGCGCCGCCCGGGAGTTGTCGGTGAGCGTGGCTTTCCCAAATTCAAAGAAAATGTTGGGAATTTCAATCGGCTTGTCGGTCGGCGTCACCCAAATGGTATCGTGGTGCGTGTAATTCGTTTCCCATCCGCGCGACGAAAAACGTGTTTTTCCGTTCAGGTAGCCCTTGTGCGAAGCCACCGCCAGATAATCCGTTTCCTTATCGACACGAAACTCAACCTTCCCATCGTCTCCTGCTTTACGGCGCAACGAAAAACCGTTGCTTCCTACCAATCGCACTTCGGAAGCCGGGAGCGTGGCTTTTGTTTTCACATTTTTCACGAGCGCCGAAAAATAAAATTCCACATTGCGCTGCACATCTCCTGTGAAAGCATAAATATTATCATCGCTTCTTGCTATTCTTTCGGAAGACTTACGGTTAGACGTGAAAAAACCGCGGTCGTTGTCCCGCTCAAAAATAATGGCGAAATCGTCGGCCGGAGAGTTAAGGGGCTCGCCGGCATTTTCTACAAGCCATTCGGCGCCGTTGGCGGCGGCTTTAAAGATATCAAGCCCGCCCAAGCCCACATGGCCGTCGGAAGCAAAATATAGAGCGCCGTCAGCATGTGCGAAAGGGAACATTTCATTTCCTCCGGTATTGATAGTCCGGCCTAAGTTGATGGGCTCTCCCCACGTATCGGTTTCGTTGCCGCGCGTTACCTTCCAAATGTCCATGCCGCCATGACCGCCCGGCAAATCGGATGCGAAGTACAAGGTCAATTCGTCGGCAGCCAGCGTGGGATGCGCCACCGTAATGCTGTCGTCGGCTATCGGCAGTTTCACCGGCTCTTCCCACTGGTCGTCTTTACGGCGGGCGGTGTAAATCGAGCATCCCGTCTTTTCGCGTTTTATCTTGCCGCAACGGGTGAAATATAACAAAGTATAATCGCTGTTGAATGTGCAAGCCCCATCTTCCCGCTTGCTTTTCAATATTTCTTCATCCACCGGAAAAGGCTTACCCCATGCGCCCCTGCGTGAAAACACGGTCGCATAAAGATTGCTCGAAGGTTCGCCGGTTACGTCATACGCCCTGCTTCTTTTAACTTTGCGTGACGACGTAAAATACAACACCTCATAGTCGCCCGACGCATACGCCGGGGCATAATCATTATACCGGGTGTTCAAATTCGCCACTGCGCTGATGCTGTATTTCGATGGCGAGGAATGGCTCTTCGCCCACACTACGGCGGCTAACAACGAATCGACCAAACGACTGTCGGGCTCATATTTTTTATAAAGCGACAGTTGCTCGCTTGCCCTGTCGTAGTCTTTATTACACATCAGCACTTGGCCGTAGCGCAAATAAACCTCGTGGATTTCGGGCGTATGCCGCCGGAACATGCGCTCGTAAGCCGTTTGCGCCTCCTTATATTTGCCGGTGGCGCGATAGCTTTCGCCCAAACGAAAATTCAACAGGTCGATTTCGTCCCTGCTGAGTTTTTTTGCCAGACTGCTTTTCGAAGAAAGCGCCTTGTAACTTTTGGCAGCCTTGTAGTAGCCGCCTTCTTCGAAAGTTTGGTTGGCTTTGTTAAACCGTGCCCTCACGCTACAGGAGGACAACAGCAAAGCCGCTAAACCGATGTATAAGAGTATTCTCATTTTGCCTACAAATATACATGATTTTTCCGAAATGGCATAAAAACTTATTGTTTGTGTGTAAAATCCATTTTTTTCATATAACTTTGTAAAAAGTAAGCCAATGAACGAAATCAATAATACTTCGATAGACGTCGAAAAAATAATAAAACATTGGACGGAAAGTTCGGATAATGATTTCAATGTAATGCTTACGCTATATCGGTCGAAAACATATAGCTGGGCATTGTTTATCGGACATATTTCACTCGAAAAGTTATTAAAAGCCTATTATGTGAAAGCGAAGAAAACACATGCTCCGTTTACACATAATCTCTATCGGTTAGCAGAACTTAGCGAAATGGAACTTACGGAAGAACATGCAGAATGGCTATACAACATTACCACATTCAATATAAGTGCACGGTACGATGACTATAAAAAGGAATTTTATGCTATTTGTACCGCCGATTATACAAAAGAATGGATTGATAAAATTAAACAATTGCGTTTATGGATAAAAAAACAGCTATCACTATTGCACAAAAATATGCTAGGGTAGTGAAATCAACGTTTAATTACGATAAAATCATTTTATTCGGCTCCTACTCAAAAGGTGATTTTAACGAACACAGCGACATTGATATTGCCGTGGTTTTTGATGATTACGACAATCACATCCAGCGGCAAGTCGAACTGTTAAAATTAACGCGCTATGTAGATAGCCGCATTGAACCTCATCCTTTCCGGAAAAGAGATTTTAATGTCAATAATCCGCTTGCTTACGAAATTCTGTTATCCGGTGAAGCGTTGCACGTGTGAGAACTCCGCCTCACACGTTTATTCACCTTGATATTTGAGCATTATCTACCGCAGGAACAGCAGCTCGCGGTACTTGGGCAAGGGCCACAACTCGTCATCCACAATAATTTCAAGATGGTCGATGCAGGCGCGAATATCCCGCATAAACGGAATAATCGTGTTGGAATAGGTGACGGCGCGTTTGTGGACATCATCAACGGCATTGGCTTTCTTGCGGGCTTCCACCATGTCGGTAACCAGATTGCGAATATCAATAATATAAGACGAGATGGTGCGCAAGGTGTCGATTTGCGGGCCGGCGAGGGTTGTGTATTCTTTTGCGGAATAAATTTCTCTCAGGCCGCGCAGGTTTTCAATCAGTAAATTCTGATACCGGATGGCGGTGGGAATAATATGGTTGATAGCCAAATCGCCCAGCACGCGCGATTCGATTTGCAGCTTTTTAATGAACACTTCGTTTTGTATTTCGTGACGGGCTTCAATTTCCTTGTCGGAAAAGAGCCCCAAGTCCGCGAATAACTTTTTCGACGCCGGTTCGAGAAATGCGTCGAATGCCGAAGGCACGTCTTTAATGCCGCGCAGGCCGCGCTGTTTAGCTTCTTTCACCCACTCGGCCGAATAGCCGTTACCTTCAAAACGAATGGCTTTCGATTCCTGGATAAACACGCGAAGGACTTGGAAAATCGCTTCGTCTTTTTTCACGCCTTTCTCAATCAGCTTGTCCACGGCCTCGCTGAAGCGGTTGAGCTGCTGCGCCACGGCGGCATTGAGCACCAGCGAAGGCCACGCCACATTAGCCGACGAGCCTACGGCGCGAAACTCAAAGCGGTTGCCGGTGAAGGCAAAGGGCGACGTGCGGTTACGGTCGGTATTGTCTGGTAATATTTCGGGAATTTTTCCTACCACATCGAGTTTCAGGGTGGTCTTTTCGTCGGGCGTCATCTTCTTGTTTCCCACGCGTTCTTCAATTTCATTAAGCACTTTCGTGAGTGTTTTCCCTACAAAAATCGACATCACGGCGGGCGGCGCTTCGTTGGCGCCCAGACGGTGCGAGTTGTTGAGCGACGTGATGCTCGCCATGAGCAGGTAGTGGTGCTCGAACACGGCGCGGATGGCAGCCACGAAAAACGTGAGGAATTGCAGGTTGTTGCGCGGCGTCTTGCCGGGCGAGAGCAGATTAACATCGGTGTTGGTGCGCATCGACCAGTTGCAGTGCTTGCCCGAGCCGTTCACGCCCTCAAAGGGCTTTTCGTGGAAAATCACCTTGAGCTTGTGCTTCTTGGCGATGCGGCGCATGAGCATCACCATCATCTGGTTGTGATCTACGGCGAGGTTGGCCTCGGTATATACCGGCGCAAACTCGAACTGGTTTGGCGCCACTTCGTTGTGACGTGTTTTAAGCGGCACGCCCAGCTTGTAGGCTTCCACTTCAAAGTCCTTCATGAACGCCATAACGCGCGATGGAATGGCGCCGAAATAGTGGTCTTCGAGCTGTTGGTTTTTGGCGGCGGCGTGTCCCATGAGCGTCCGGTTGGTCTGCATCAGGTCGGGGCGGGCGCGGTAGAGGGCGTTGTCCACCACAAAATATTCCTGTTCGAGACCCAGCGTGGCCTGTACGCGGATAACGTCCTTGTCGAAATACTGGCACACCTTGACGGCGGCCTTTTCCAGCGCTTGCAGCGATTTAAGGTGCGGGGTTTTATAGTCGAGCGCTTCGCCGGTGTAGGACACGAAAATACTGGGAATACACAACGTGTCTTCTATAATAAATGCCGGTGATGAAGGGTCCCAGGCGGTGTAGCCGCGGGCTTCAAACGTATTGCGCAAGCCGCCGCTGGGGAAGCTCGAAGCGTCGGGTTCCTGCTGTACCAAGAGGTCGCCGCGGAAATTTTCAAACGCGCCGCCGCCCTTGGCCGGCTCGATGAATGATTCGTGCTTCTCGGCCGTAGCGTCGGTGAGCGGGTGAAACCAGTGTGTGTAGTGGGTTGCGCCGCGTTCCAGCGCCCAGGTTTTCATGCCGGCGGCAATCTGGTCGGCCATCTTGCGGTCAATTTTCTTGCCTTCTTCTACGGCGCAACGCACCGCCTCGAAGGCCTCGGTGGAGAGATACTTCTTCATCTTCTCCTGATTAAATACATTAATGCCGTAGCAGTCGGAAATGCGCGGCGGCGTGGGATAAAAACGTTCGGCACGGCGGGTGGTGAACTCTTGAAGCGCTTGAAATCTAAAAGTACTCATTTTTTTACAGGTTTTAGTTAAAATTTATGGACATAACGCTGCAAAAGTAGTATTTTTTTTGAATATACCCCCTATTTTACGGAAATTTGTTTCAAAAAGTAATGAACAGCTTCCCGGCCGTCGTCCCCCAGGTCGAGCGAAAAGCGGTTTACATATAGCGCAATATGCTGTTTTATAACCTGCCCGTCCATTTCCTGGGCATGTTTCCGGACGAAGGCGGCGCCGGCGTCCGGGTGGGCAAGAGCGTATTCGATACTGCGCCGTAATACCCGCGTCACAGTCTGTTGGAGCGCCTCAGGGTGGGTGCGCCGCATTGCAATGCCGCCAAGCGGGACAGGCTGCCGGGTTTTTTCTTCCCACCGTGCGCCGAGGTCGGCAATCAGGTGCAGGCCTTTTTGGGCGTAGGTGAAGCGCCCCTCGTGGATGAGCACGCCGGCGTCGGCGTCGCCGCACAGCACCATGCGTTCGATGTTCGAGAAAACGGTTTCGCGCAAGTCGGCGACCTGCGGAAAAGCGGCTTTGAGCAGCGCTACGGAAGTGGTGTAGCGGCCGGCCACCGCCACGCGCGCGGTGGCCAGTTCGTCTTCATGCAGCGCCCGCGCGCTCACCAGCAGGGGGCCGTTGCCGAAGCCCAGCGCGCTGCCCGCCGGAAGCATGGCGTATTGCTCCTCCACGTAGGCGTAGGCATGGTAGCTGAGCTTTGTAATGTCGTAGGTGTGACGCATGGCCGCGTGGTTCAGCGCTTCCACATCGGCGAGGTGCACATTGAAGTGCAGGCCTTCGGTGTCAATCCGGTGGTGCGCCAGGGCGTCGAACATGAACGTGTCGTTCGGGCAGGGCGAAAAGGCCAATGACAGATATTGGTGTTGCATATAAAAGTACTAAAGATGTTAAGATGTATTATAACAGGTTGTTTTTAATCACATTTCCTAAATTTTGCAAGGCCAGCGGGATATTCCATTTTGATTTATCGCGAGGCTCTATCTTATTGGAAATGGCGCGCAGGGCAAGGAATGGGATTTTTTCCTGCAGGCAGACATAAAAGAATGCGGCGCTTTCCATCGTTTCAATATCGGGCGAGAAGCGCGACTGCAACTCGGCAATGCGTTGCGGCTCGCCGCTTACCGTATGCACGGTAACGCCTGTGGCCACAGGAATACCTGCTAAGTGCGTCAGGGGATGCACAGGGGCATAGAGTGCGCCATCCACAAAAGGAAATGTATTGGCATTCAAAATATGTTCGTCGAATAACGTGAAAAAGCCTTTCGGGGTTTGGATACCGCAATCGCCGAAATATTCTTTATTGACGACGCATACGCTGCCCACAGGCAGTCGTTCCGTAAAACTTCCGGCAATGCCGATATTCACCGCCAAGTCATAGTGACCGGCCTGTAAGCATTTAAGGGTGTGATAGGCCGTGGGGGCGAGGCCGACGCCGGTTACCGCACAGTGGCACGTTTCCGGTGTGACGGTAGCCAATTGTTGGGCTACCAGGAGTTCTTCGGGCGTAGCAGCCGTAATAAGAAGTTTCATAAAGCGGAATTTTAATTTTTTTTCGTATAATTGCCGTAAATTTACGATTTATTTTATGTACACAAAAGTTGAACATTTTGATGAGGATACCACTAAAGCGTTAATGTCCCATTATGAAGCTATTCTGTCTTTGCTGGGGGAGGATATCGGTCGCGACGGATTAAAAAGGACACCCGAGCGGGTGGCGCGGTCGATGCAGTTTCTTACCCAGGGGTATAATACCGACCCGGCAGCCATTTTGAAGTCGGCTTTGTTCAAGGAGGAATACCGGCAAATGGTGCTCGTAAAAGACATTGAATTGTATTCATTATGCGAACATCACATGTTGCCGTTTTATGGAAAGGCGCATGTGGCCTACATTCCCAATGGGTATATCACCGGGTTGAGCAAGATTGCGCGGGTGGTGGAGGCCTTTGCCCGCCGGCTGCAGGTGCAGGAACGCCTCACGGTACAAATCCGCGATTGTATTCAGGAAACCCTCAACCCGCTGGGCGTGGCGGTGGTGATTGAGGCGGCGCACACGTGCATGCAAATGCGCGGGGTACAAAAACAAAATTCGGTGGCCACCACGTCGGCCTTCACCGGTACTTTTATGAAAGACCTCCGTACACGAGAAGAATTTACCCGCCTCATTGGTGTTAAATTACACTAATTTGTTGTTTATTTATATATTTTTCGTACATTTGAGGTTTGATACTTCTATATATTAACACTTTCTCGTCATGTATAAAACGTTAGTTACTTTCGTATTGGTAATCTTTTTAGGCTTGTTGACAGCCCCGAAGGTTACAGCCACGCAACCCGATGCCAATACGGCGTCGGCGAATACTGCCGTAAAATGGTTTACTATTGAGGAGGCGGAAAAACTTACGGCCAAAGAGCCGCGCAAGTTCTTCATCGACGTGTATACCGACTGGTGCGGATGGTGTAAGAGAATGGACGCAAACACCTTTCAGGTAGAAGATGTGGCGGCTTATTTGAATGCGTATTTTTATCCGGTAAAATTAGATGCAGAGGGGAAAGCTCCGATTACGCTGGGTGGACACACCTACAAGTTCAAGCCGGAATACCGCTCCCATGAGTTGGCCGTGAGCATATTAAACGGACAAATGAGCTATCCTACGATTGCCTACATGGACGAGAAGTTGCAACTAATAACCGTAGTTCCCGGATACCGCACGCCGGAAGAGTTACGCCCCCTCCTTGTATTTATCGCACAAGATTATTACAAGAAGATGAACTGGGAAACGTTCATGCAGGAATGGCCCAAAATCATGCAAGCCGAGAACAATTAAAGTTTTTGCCGAGTGATGCGTAATTTATTAATCACCGTGTTGCTGTTTGTTGTTTCGGTATCGTTGACAGCCCAAGAGGTTGCGGGCGATACCACCTTGTCGAAAGCCGGAATTCACTGGTTGTCGCTGGAAGAAGCGGAAACGCTTCACCGCGATACGTCCAGAAATTTTTTCTTTATGGTGTATAGTGAGGACTGCCACTGGTGTCAAAAAATGGCGGAAGAAACGCTTTCCGACAGCAGTGTGGTGAAGAAAATCAATACACGGTTTTATGCGGTGCGGTTTACGATGGCGAAGGCAGGGCAGTTTTTTATTTCGTCGATGTTGCTGAATGTATTCAACAGACAAAATCTTCCCGCGTTTTTCTTTTTTAACGAGAATTTTCAACCTGTTACCAATGTATCGGGTTATC
>JAIRMK010000010.1 GCA_031258755.1 Prevotellaceae bacterium | reverse complement strand
TCAAAGATACTGCCTACTTTTGATTTTTCCGTATATTTGGCGGCAAAACTCTATGAAGACGAAGTGCTCTCGGCAGGACAAGCTTCCTCGTTGGCTAATTTATCCAAACGAGGATTTATTGAGCTAATGGGGAAATACGGCGTTTCACCATTTAGTACAAAAGTCGAGGATTTACTGGAAGACATAAACAATGCATAAAATTGCCGTCATTACAGATGCGAGTTGTCTTATCGCATTGACAAGAATGGATGCCATAGATTTGCTTCATCAATTGTATGCTAAACTAATTGTAACCGACGACATCTATTCCGAATTTGGTGAGCCTCTTCCCGAATGGATAGAAATAAAAACCGTTATCAATAAAAAATACCAACAACTGTTAGAACTCCATTTAGACAAGGGCGAATCATCGGCTATTGCCTTAGCCATGGAAATAGAAGACGTCTTATTAATTGTCGATGATTTAAAGGCTCGCAAAGAAGCCAAACGATTAGGTCTTCCAATAACAGGCACATTAGGCGTTTTGTATGCTGCAAAACAGAGAGGATTGATACCCGCATTGAAGCCTTATGTAGAAACGCTGCAATCTGTTGGATTTCGTATCGCGCCAAATATTGTGATGGAACTCCTTACACTATGCGGTGAAAACAGTTAACAACCCCCCTCAATCATACACCTCGGAGAGCACCGACCAGGAGCGGACGGGAGAAAGGGTTTCAAAGTGATGACTGTAGAAACTCAGCATGTTGTTCACGAACAGGCGGCGCTGCTCCCTGTTCAGGGCGATATGGCGCAGGTCGGCGGGCGAGGATGCCAGCAAACGGCCGAAAAGACGGGTTTGTCCGGCATCGAAGAACAGCTCGTGCTTCGGACGAACGGGCGTAAACTCCCCCGATGGAATATCGAAGAACTGCCGTTCGGGCGCGTAGTCGTTGCCCGGCGCATAGCCGAGATAGCTGCTGAGTTGCGCCAAAAAATAAAGGTGAAAGTTGGCCGCTCCCTCCCGGATACGTTCCAAATCCAAGACCGCTTCTCGCAGGAAGTAGAAGAGTTCGGCGTTAGGCTCCTGTTCGCGGATGGTTTTATATAACACCTCCCCCATAAAAAGCGCCATAGCGTTTTTGTGTATGTCGAACGAGAGGCTTTGCAGGGGCGCCGACAAGCGGTATTCTTTCAGGCGTTGCAAGTCGGATTTCGGATTGTGATAAGCCACTGCGTCGAGCAGCGTGAGGGGCTGAAAGCACGCCATGCCGGCTTTGTTCTTGACGCTTCGCACGCCGTTCACCACATACGTTTGGCGACCCAGCACATCGGTGTAGGCATGCACCAGCAGGCTGCTGTCCTTGTATTTCAGGGTGTGCAGCACCACCGCCGTCAGCTTGTTGGTTCCGCTTTTCATTGCCGTTGCAGAAAATCCACGAGTTGCCGGATGGCCTTCCCACGATGCGAAAGTTCGTTTTTCTGCGCCATGCTGAGCTCCGCAAACGAGCAGTCGTAGCCTTCGGGACGGAAAACAGGGTCGTAGCCAAAGCCCTTAACCCCTTGCGGCGCGTGCAGAATAACACCTTCCACCCGACCCTCGAACAGGCGCTCGCAGCCCGCCATGACGAGCGCCACCACACAGCGGAACCGCGCCGAGCGCTGCGTCTGTCCTTCCAAACGCTGCAACACCAGCCGGAGATTGGCTTGCGGGTCGCGTGCGTCGCCCGCATAGCGTGCCGAGAACGCACCCGGCGCGCCGTCCAGCGCATCCACCTCAAGGCCGGTGTCGTCCGAAAAACACGGCAGGTTAAACTTCTCCGCCACGAAACGGGCTTTCTCCAGGGCATTATCTTCAAGGGTGTCGCCGGTTTCGGGGATATCGACCGTGTAACCGAAGTCGGCCGGCGTAAGCAGTTCGAAGCCGCTGCCCAGAAGTCCCTGTACTTCTTCTACCTTGTGGCGGTTGGCCGTGGCAAAAATTAATTTCATCATGCTGCAAAGGTAATAAAAAAATAGTTGTATCTTTGTTCGTCCTTAGCATCTTTCATCATGAGTAAAAAAACAAAAGTCATTACTTTCAGTATCCTGCCGGTACTCCTGCTCATTATTATTTTTGTTCCCCGCTGGCTGCAAAGTTCGCCCGACAGCGACATCACGGCTAAACCGCCACAGGCCGTCACAGGCCGCAGTGCGGCGTTACCCGTGAATGCGTACATTGCACACACGTCCCGCTTGTCGGACGGCATATACGCGGTGGGCTCGCTGGTGGCCAATGAAGAAGTTGACCTCACCAGCGAGGCGGCCGGAAAGGTGATTGCGATTAACTTTCAGGAAGGGTCGCATGTGAAGAAAGGCGATTTGCTGGTGAAGATTAACGACGACGATTTGGTCGCCCAGCTGGAGCGGGCGCAATATCAGCTGAAACTGCTCACCGAACAGCTGGAGCGCCAGCGCATCCTGCTGGAAAAGGACGCGGTGAGCCGCGAGTCGTTCGACAAGGTGCAAACCGACTACAACATGGTGGCCGCCGACATCAGCCTGTACAAGGCGCGGATTGAGAAAACCGAAATCAGGGCGTCGTTCAGCGGCGTGGTGGGATTTCGCTACGTGAGCGACGGCAGTTTCATACAGCCCGGCACAAAAGTAGCCCGCTTAGTGGACAACCTGTCGCTGAAAGTGGAGTTTTCAATTTCCGAAAAGTATGTGTCGCTGCCTCTACTGGGCAGCGCTGTGGCCTTTAAAGTGGAAGGCTTCACCCAAACTTTCCACGCCAAAGTGTATGCCGTCGATCCAAAGATCAACGCCAGAACACTCACCATTGCCCTCCGGGCGCACTATGAAAACGAGAACGAGTTGCTGTTTCCCGGCATGTCCGCTTCAGTGTGGCTCATCACGTCGCAATCGGAGAACGCCATACAAATCCCCACCGAGGCGGTGGTGCCCGAAATGAACGGAAAAAGCGTGTGGGTGGTACGCGACGGAAAAGCGGCGACCACACCCATCATTACCGGTGTGCGTGGCGATGCCCTGATTGAAGTCCTGTCGGGCATTGCCGCCGGCGACACGGTCATCACCACCGGACTGATGCAACTGCAACCGGGCGTCCCGGTGCGTGTACAACAAATAAATTAAATTCCCGGAAAATATATGTCAATGTACAGTAAACGTTTTATAA
>JAIRMK010000209.1 GCA_031258755.1 Prevotellaceae bacterium | reverse complement strand
TCACCGATAAAGAGAAAAACATATTTTGGCGTTTTTGAAACAGCCTGCTGCGTCTGGCATGAGGAGGAGGCCACGACAAGCCACAGGCCGCAATAAATGATAAGTAAAAAAATTTTTTTCATATAAGTAATTTTCTTTGTGGGCAAAGATAGCATTTTACTAAACAAAAAGCGCTTATTTCATAAAAAAATAAGCGCTTTTAATAATTTTTTCACGAAAAAGAAACTATTCCGTCGCCGGCTTTTTTGCCGAATAAGAAACCCTTAATGCATTGCTGCGACGCAGTTCCTGTTTCACATCAGACACAATACCCATGCGCACGCCCACATCTACTTTTAATGAAGTGGTCATAAACTGCCGGTCGTCTTCCTTCAACGTTTCGCGTTCGGCCGCGATGAAATTGCGGATATCCGACACTTCCCTGAATGCGTCGTTGAGCTGGATACGTGCGTTGGTGCCCATTTGCTGTTGATAGCCGGACACAGGCGTTCCTATGTAAATATAGCTCGTGAGGTCTTTACGTTCAACCTTTGCCGCCTGTGAGGCTTCGGGCAAATTAACTGTTACCAATTGTTCGGTTTCGCGTAGTGTGGTTACCGTCATAAAGAAGAATAACAGCATGAACACTACGTCGGGCAAAGAAGCTGTGCTAATAGCCGATAGTCTCTTTTTATCTTTTCTTTCAAATTTTGCCATATCCGCGTTCTTTTGTTATTTTTTATTTGCGTCGATATCTACATCTACGGGTTCAGCTTCTGAAATATTTTGCGGTATAGCCTTTCGCACAATTTGCTGTTGATCGTCGGAAAGGCGTGCATACACTTTGCCGAAGCGCGACAATGACAATTCATCACGCAGTTCGTTAAAAGCGGCTACCAGTTCATTCTGTATGCTGATGTAAGCATTATAGCTGGTACCCCGTGCGTTTTGTAGTGAAATAACGGCTTTTGATACCGGATAGGGGCCAAGTCCGTCAATATTTTTTATTTCTTTTTCCGCTTTTCTCGGGTCTTCCGATGGGTTTTGCACAAATTCTTTTACGGCGTTTTTCAGGGATTTTACATCCATAGACTGCCCGCCCGCCGAAAGGTGATCGCGGCTATTGACAAGCACCACCATAATATTCCGGCGGTTTATCTTCGCGTCATCTTGTTTTTGGTGTTCGTCGGGCATGGGGGGAAGGCGGCGTATCAGCCCCGAATCAATGTCCATTGTTGTTGTTACCAGAAAGAATATGAGCAAAAGAAACGCGATGTCGGCCATCGAGCCTGCATTTATTTCACCAGCTTCTCTTTTTCTTTTTGCCATAATTTTTTTGAATTATCGATTTCTCATATTGATAATACCACCCGCAATTATAGAGCCGAAAGCTACGATCAGTAATATGTATGTGGCAATAATTCCCGTGTCGGCCCACTGCAATGTGCTGGAAGAAGGTTCTGCCGGAAGCGTTACACCCACAACCGGATCGGGCGAAGAAAACAGGATGGAAATAATCAGCACAACCAGTGCCAACCCCGCATAAATACCTACTTTCTTCAGTTTCGCCGGATTCTGAATGGTGTGTGCCAATGGTATCCCCACGGCGGCCACTACGGCTACTCCCAGTAGAATGTAAGCCCATGTCAGAAACATTCCCACTTTACCTGCATTTTCCGAATCAAGAGAAAATAGAAGGAGTATGAGCAATGAAATAACGATAAGGCTAATGGATATGTATTTGTATTTCATAATATGCAGCGCTTTATTATTTATGCTTTGCCAGAATATCAATCAACGAAATGGAGGCGTCTTCCATAGATGTTACCAAACTGTCAATTTTCGAGAGGATGTAGTTATAGAACAGTTGAAGAATAATAGCCACCACCAAACCGGCTACGGTAGTAATGAGCGCGATTTTGATACCGCCGGCTACAATGTTCGGAGAAATATCGCCACGAACCTGAATAGAGTCAAACGCCGCGATCATCCCGATCACCGTTCCCAGGAACCCTAACATGGGCGCAATGGCAATGAAAAGTTGAATCCATGACAAGCCGCTTTCCATTTGGTTCATCTGAACAGATCCGTATGAAACCACTGATTTTTCAACAATTTCAATCCCTTCGTCTGTGCGGCTCAAACCCTGGTAAAATATACTGGCCACCGGTCCTCGTGTGTTGCGACATACGTTTTTTGCCGCTTCAATGCCTCCTGCTGCCAATGCGCTTTCTACTTCTTTTAATAATTTTTGCGTATTCACGGTCGCAAGGTTCAGGTAGAGTATCCGCTCGATACTGATCGCCAATCCCAACACAAGACAAAGCAAGATAATGCTCATAAATGCCGGGCCACCTTCAATAAATTTAATTTTCAACTGTTGGTGAACAGGTACTTCTACTTCTTCTTCAAATATTGTAGAATCTTGGGCAACCAGATTATTTACAGAGAACATCATGATACCCATAAAAGCCAAAAACATTAACAGTTTTTTCATGGTCTTTAATTTTTTATTTTTATTTATTACAATTATACTAAATTAAGCCGCAAGATACGAATAAAATTTGAAAATTTTATATTAAAGAAATTTCTCCGCTAATATTTTTTTGCCATAAATTTTTAATGGTCTGATTATCTTTATATTTGCCTAATAAAAGAAAAAGCTTTGTTAAAGCGGCTTCGATCGTGCTGTCATGACCGCTAAGTACGCCTGCTTTTTTCAGTGCCATGCCGGTTTCATATTTGTCCATCTCCACACTTCCGGCGGCACACTGTGTGATGTTTACAAGAATGAGGCCCCTGTCTATGGCTTGTTTTAGCGTGTGGATAAACCAGGGCGAGGTGGGCGCATTACCCGATCCGTAGGTTTCCAAAATTACGGCGCGTAAATCATTGGTATTTAATATGCCTTCCATTATTTTTTGACTGATGCCCGGGAAAATTTTAAGGACGGCCACGTTATTGTCGAGGTGGGTGTTTATTTTTAAAGGCTTCCCCCATTGTGTGGGGTATTGGATAACCGGTGTATTAAACTTAATATACACACCGGCATTGGCCAACGCCGGATAATTGGCCGAACGGAAAGCCTTAAACTGTTCGGCATTGTCTTTTGTGGTGCGGTTGCCGCGGAAAAGCTGGTTTTCAAAAAATATACATACTTCGGGCACGCAAGGATGTCCGTTTTCTTTTGCTGCCGCAATCTCAATGGCCGACACCAGGTTCTCCATTCCGTCGGTGCGCAACATGCCGATGGGTAATTGGCTTCCGGTAAGGATGATGGGCTTCTCAAGATTTTCGAGCATAAAGCTCAATGCCGATGCGGTATAGGACATGGTATCGGTGCCGTGGAGAACCACAAATCCGTCATATTTAGTATAGTTGTCGGAAATTAATTGCACCAGTTTCACCCAAAAGGAAGGCTGCGCCTCCGAAGAATCAATCAAAGGGTCGAAACTCAAGGTGTCAATAGTAAATCCGAATTTTTTAAGGACAGGTACTTCTTCTATAATTTGTTCGAAGTTGAAAGGTTGCCACACGCCGGTTTCGTGATGTTGTTTCATCCCGATGGTGCCGCCGGTATAAATAACAAGAATATTTGTCATAAGTTGGGTGAGCCTGTAATTTTTATTTCGTTTTATATACTGAACAGCCGTATGGTATTATAGGTTGCAGCCTCTTCTACTTCTTCCTTTGTGCAACCTTTTAGCTCGGCTACTTTAGTTGCAATATGACTTAAATAGCTACTTTCGTTACGACGTCCGCGAAAGGGTACAGGAGCCAGCCACGGCGCATCGGTTTCGAGAATAATATCACTAAGTTCGCTATTTTTTACCACATTTGCAAGTTCCGCATTTTTGAAAGTCACCACACCGCCGACACCTATTTTAAAATGGCCATATTGACGGATGCAGTTGAATATTTCTGTGGTTCCCGAGAACGCATGAAAAACGCCGCGTAGCGGCAATCCTTTGACCTTGTCGAGCACGTCGAACAATAAATCAAAAGCCTCGCGAACATGGATAATGAGCGGCAGGTCATATTGTACGGAAAGATGCATTTGCGTTTCGAAAGCGAGACACTGCTCAGTAATAAAATCCTTGCTGTGGTGCAGGTCTAAGCCCGTTTCACCCACAGCGACAAATCCTTTTTTCTTCAATTGACTTTCCACAAATTCAATTTCATTTTGCCAATCGTGCCGCACATCGGTGGGGTGTAGTCCCACACAGGGAAAGCAAAGGCCGGGATACCGGCGTACCACATTCATCATGGGCTCGAAAGCGGCTTTGTCCACACCGGGAATAATGAATTTATGTACATTTGCAGCTTGCGCCCGCGCTATTACCTCGTCCAAATCGGCTGCAAAATCATCCATATATAAATGTACGTGTGAATCTATGATCATATTGAAAAAATTATTTTTTTAGCGTGTATTGTTTGCCGGGTAAATTTTTTACGATATCTTTAAACTCCATTTGAAGCAATAGCGCCGACAATCGTCCTATTGCAATATTGGTGCGATAGGAAAGCGCATCTATTCCAACGGTATCCTGCTCTTTCAGTATGGTGAAAATTTGTTTTTCCTCATCGGCGAGGTCGTTGAATAATGTCATTTGTTTTGCCGGCGCGTTGCCGGTTGGTTGTTCCCATCCCAGCACATATTCTATGTCGGCGGCGGTTTCTGCGAGAGCGGCCTTGTTTTGTTTAATCAGGGCATTGCATCCTTCCGAGGCGAGGTCGCCCACGCGGCCGGGCACAGCAAGCACATCGCGGTTATACGACATGGCGATATCGGCCGTTACCAGTGCGCCGCCTTTGATGCGTGATTCTATAATGAGGGTAGCATCCGACAAGCCAGCAATAATGCGGTTGCGTTTCAAAAAATTTTTCCGGTCGAGCAAAGTGTTGGATACAAAATCGCTCACGCATGCACCATGTTCAACGATTTGGCGGGCGGTGGCCAAGTGGGAAGAAGGGTAGATTTTATCGAGGCCGGTAGCCATCACCGCCACAGTGTCGAGTTTATTTTGCAGCGCTGCACGGTGTGCGCAAATATCAATACCGTAGGCCAGTCCGCTTACAATGACAGGCTGGTGTCCGCGTTCGGCCAATTGGCCGATAATTTTTTCGCAGTTCATTTGTCCGTATGGCGTGGCCTGCCGGGTGCCTACCACGCTGAGAAACTTCGTGCGGTTGAAGTCAATATTGCCTTTGGCGAATAACACGATAGGCGAATCTTCGCAGTGCCGCAAGCGTTCGGGATAGTCGTTATCGCAATAACAATACGTTTTTATCTTGTTTTTTTCAATGAAAAGAAGTTCTTGTTCGGCCTGTTTTAGCGCTTGTTGCTGTTGCGCCGCAAGTTCACTTGCCAACACACTCCCTATGCCGGGAATTTTTTGCAACATGCCGCGGGTGGAGGTAAGCACGGCCTGGGCGCTGCCACAGTATGCAATAAGACGCTTGGCCAGAATACTCCCCACGCCGGGAGTTAGTGTCAGGGCAATATAATACTTTAGTTCATCGGGCCCCATACGCCCTTCGTTTAAATGATTAGCAACGCATCGCCGTAAGTGCCGAAGTGATATTTTTCTTTTACGGCAACTTCGTAAGCTTTCATCGTTTGATCGTAGCCGCCAAAGGCTGCTACCGACATGAGCAAGGTGGAATAGGGGAGATGAAAGTTTGTAATCAGGCGGTTGGGCACATTAAAATCGTAGGGTGGAAAAATGAATTTGTTAGTCCAGCCTTCATAAGGTTTCAACAGGCCCTGAGTGGTTACCGTGGTTTCTATGGCACGCAGCACGGTAGTTCCTACGGCGCATACGTTTTGTTTATTTAATTTTGCGTTATTTACGACATCTACGGTTTCTTTTGAAACAATAATTTGTTCCGAATCCATTTTGTGTTTGGTGAGGTCTTCCACATCTACCGTACGGAAGCTCCCAAGCCCCATGTGCAACGTGATTTCGGCAAAGTTCACCCCTTTGATCTCGAGCCGTTTCAACAGTTCGCGACTGAAATGCAGCCCCGCAGCCGGCGCGGCAACGGCGCCTTCATGTTTTGCATAAATAGTCTGGTACCGTTCGTTATCGATGTTCTCCACTTGTTTACGTACCCATTTCGGAAGCGGCATTTCGCCTAAAAGGAAAAGGGTCTTTTTAAATTCTTCGTAAGTGCCGTCGAATAAAAAACGCAGGGTACGGCCGCGCGAAGTGGTGTTATCAATCACTTCGGCCACCAGCGCATCGTCTTCACCGAAATAAAGTTTGTTGCCGATGCGGATCTTCCTCGCCGGATCCACCAATACATCCCATAGCCGTTGATCGGGATTGAGTTCCCGCAATAAAAACACTTCTATTTCGGCGCCTGTTTTTTCTTTGTTCCCATACAGGCGGGCCGGAAAAACTTTGGTGTTATTGAAGATGATCACATCGCCATCGGAAAAATATTTGATGAGATCTTTAAAAATTTTATGGTCTATCTTGCCATTTTTCCGGTTTAATACCATTAAACGCGACTCATCCCGGTACTTAGCCGGGTATTTGGCAATAAGATCATTCGGTAATTTGAAGTTAAAATGTGAAAGTTTCATATACAGAAAAACACCTGTATTTTATACAAGCCGCAAAGGTACAACATCTTTTTCGACTTTCCAATTTTTGAGCTTATTTTCTATTTCAGCGATACTGCAAGCGTTTGAAATGTGGTATTTTCCGCTACGGGTACGCCGTAAATCCGTAAGATGCCCCCCGCTTTGCAGGGCAACGCCCAGATCGCGGGCTAAAGACCGGATATAAGTCCCTTTGCTGCAAGTTATTCTAACGATTAATTTGGGCAATGCAAAATGTTGAATTTCCATTTCATAAATGGTGACCACCGCCGGTTTCATTTCGGTTGTTTTGCCTTCCCGCGCCAGCGTGTATGCCCGCTTTCCGTCGATTAACTTGGCGGAAAAAACAGGCGGCACCTGCTCCTGTGTGCCGGTAAATTGTTGCAGCGCCTGTTCCACCGCTTCGCGCGTGATGTGCTCAAACGGATACGTGTGGTCAATTTCTTTTTCAAGGTCGAACGACGGCGTGGTGGCGCCCAGACGGATGTGGGCTACATACTCTTTTTCTTCGGCCTGCAAGCGTTCGGTTTGTTTCGTGGCTTTGCCTGCACACAACACCAAAAGCCCTGTGGCCAGCGGGTCGAGGGTTCCGGCATGTCCTACTTTAATGTGCTTCAGCCCTGTTTTCTTCTGTAACATGAATTTCACTTTCCGCACCACATCGGCCGAAGTCCATCCGTAAGGTTTATCTACGGGGATGATGGCTCCTTCTTCGAGATTAAAGTCAAACGGCATAGGCGTTACCATTGTATGGGTTTTCGGCGCAAAGGCAGGGTCATGCAGCGTGGCCCGCCGCCGCCGCGCGGCAATTCCGAGCCTTCAAGCGTCACCACACACCGTTTTACATGGTTGAGGTTTACCTTGCCGGTTAATACGTCGGCGGCTTTAATCACATCGAAACCGTGCTTGTTCATTTCTTCGATGGTGTGAATGTTGCGGGCATAGCTCAGCACCTTGCCCGGCGCTATGGCGAAGAAATTGGCGCCGCTGTGCCACTGTTCGCGCTCTTGGATCCATTCATCTTTTGTGCCGCCGCAGCTCACCGGATCCAGGTCAATCCCCAGTTTTTTCAGGCTGGGAAGAAGTCCCTGTACATATTTTATTTTTTCCACTTTTCCGCGCGTCACCGTAATGTGGATGGTTTCGTAGCGGTTGTCTTCCAAAATTAGCGGGTCAAACACCATGCACTTGTCCACATCAAGCAGCGTGAACACCATGTCGAGGTGAATAAACGACTCGGGTTGTGAAGGCAACTGCTGTACCAGTATGTGTATGGGCTCCTCGCTGGGATTGTTGCACAGTTGCGACAAAATAAAATCAATGCCTTGTGATGACGTGCGTACGCCGTTGCCGATAATCAGCACATCGTGGCGTGCCACGAGCACATCGCCGCCTTCAATGTTTATTTTTGCGCCGGATGCGGCATGATAGGGATTGATGAGTTGTTGCACCGTAAAATGCGGACTTTTGAACAGCGCTTCCATGATTAACGACTCGCGTAAACGTACGGTGTTGGCCATTTTCCCAAGAAGCACACGGTTTCCTGCGACCATAGCGGCGTCGCGGGTAAAATAAAAGTTGTAGAGCGGGAACAGCGCGTAATAATCGTCGTTCAGAAAGGCGGTGAGGTTGTCGATGCGTGCCGGAAGGCCTTCAATCAAGACACGGCACAGGGTGCGTGCCGGCATATCCATCAGCAGGCCGGAATAATCGGGCGCCTGTTCGGCGGCGCATATTTTTTCCACCAGCGCCTGCCGCTCCTTTTGGTTTTCCAGTACTTTCAGCAACAAATCTTTCAATTGATACACGCGGCTCACTTTCGACAGTATGCCTTCTAACTGTTCATACTCTTTTTGGGCAATCGACAGGTTGAGGATGTCGCTATACAGCGCCCGCTGGGCGTCTTTGGGCGTCATGTTTTCCACTTCGGGGCCGGGGGTGTGCAGCAGCACGGCCTCCAGCGCCCCGATTTCCGATTGTATATTTACTTCCAGTGGTTCCATCGTGTAGCAAAGATACGAAAAAAACAGATATTAGACATTAGACTTTTAGATAATGGTGAATGTAACAACAAAAACCGCCGTGGCGCTCTGCTTCGCTTAACGTCTTACACTTTACTTGCTCTTCAATTAGTCACATTAAACAATTAGTCACATTAGCACATTATTTCCTTTTGCCTTTATTCTTAGATTCGGGAAAGGTTTGTTTAAGCGTCAGCATAACGGCGCCGCGGGGTAATTTGTCGCCGGCCTTCACCGGAATAGCGGTTATTTTGCCGTCGAAAGGCGCACGAATAATGTTGTGCATCTTCATGGCCTCAAAAACGACTAATTCATCGCCGGCCTTTACCGCCTGCCCTGTTTTCACCAGTATTTTTTGCACCGATCCGGGAATAAACGTTTTTATTTCTTCGGGATTGGGTCTAACCCACGCCTTGCGGGTTTGAAATTTTTTGGTGAATGTCGTTTTATAATTCCGCCCTTCTTCAAAAATCCGTAACGTTTTGTATTCGGGTTCCGGACTTTCCGGCAGGATTGTTGTGTTGTTTTCTTTCATAAGCCAATCGTTTAAAATGGTGGAATGCCGTGTTTTTTATTCGGCCGGCCTACATGTTTATCTTTCGACACATTGATGGCATGCAGGATAAATTTCCGGGTATCTTTCGGCTCGATCACCGAGTCGATGTATCCTTTTGCCGCGGCCACGTATGGATTGGAGAACTTTTCTTTGTATTCTTCCACCTTTTGTTTGCGCGTCGCTTCGGGGTCGGGCGCTTCCGTAATTTCCTTGCGGAAAATTATATTGGCGGCGCCTTCGGGCCCCATTACCGCGATTTCGGCCGTAGGCCAGGCAAACACGAAATCGGCGCGCAGGTGGCGCGAATTCATGGCGATATATCCTCCGCCATACGCTTTGCGCAGAATAATGGTGATGCGCGGCACGGTGGCTTCGCTGTAAGCATACAACACTTTCGCGCCGTGACGGATCACCCCCGCATGTTCCTGATCGACGCCCGGCAGGTAGCCCGGCATGTCTTCCAGCGTTACGATGGGGATATTGAATGCATCGCAGAAGCGGATGAAGCGCGCGGCTTTGTCGGACGAATCGCAATCGAGCACGCCGGCCATCACCAGCGGCTGGTTGGCCACAAAGCCCACGGTACGCCCGCCCATGCGGCCATATCCGGTTACGATATTGGCCGCCCATTTTTCCTGCACTTCAAAAAACTCCGACCCGTCCACCACAGCGCGAATAATATCGCGCACATCATACGGCCTGGTCGGATCGACCGGCACAATCTTTTCGACGTTGTATTTTTTCAACGGTTGTTTTTCTTCTACTGCGTGGATGCTGTGCTTGTCGTTGTTCCAGGGGATGTATGACAACAGCGTTTTAATTTGTTGAAAACATTCCTGCTCGGTCAGCGCGTAGAAATGGGCATTCCCGGTGATCTCGCTGTGTACGCGCGCCCCGCCGAGTTCTTCCATGCTGATTTCTTCACCCAGCACCGACTTGATTACTTCAGGCCCGGTGATAAACATCTTCGAAATGTTTTCTACTACAAACACGTAATCGGTGAGCGCAGGCGAATACACCGCGCCGCCGGCGCAAGGCCCCAGAATGACGGATATTTGCGGAATGACGCCGCTGGCCAACGTATTGCGGAAGAAAATCTCGCCATAACCGGCCAATGAATTTACCCCTTCCTGAATACGCGCCCCGCCCGAATCGTTAATGCCAATCAGCGGGATACGCATACGTAAAGCGTAATCCATCATTTTTACAATTTTGCGGGCATGCATGGAGCCTAATGACCCGCCCGCCACCGTGAAGTCTTGCGCATAAATAGCTACCGAACGTCCGTGAATGGTGCCGGTACCGATGACAACCCCGTCGCCGGGAAGTTCTTTGCCGTCCATGCCGAACTCGCGTGCATCATGTGCGATAAACAAGTCGTACTCATGGAATGAGCCCTCGTCCAGCAGCACATTAATCCGGTCGCGGACAGGAAGTTTCCCCATGGCGATTTGCTTGGCAATGGCTTTCTCTCCGCCGCCCAGGATAGCCTTTTCCCGCCGTTCTTTTAATTCTTTAATTTTTGTTCCTAAATTTACCATAAAATTTAATTTAAGATTTCAATTGTGGGTGCAATGTTACAAAAAAACTACAACCCGAAAAGCAAAAAATGCAATAAACTATTAACAAAAAAATATAATTATTTGATACCCTTACGCATAAAATGA
>JAIRMK010000162.1 GCA_031258755.1 Prevotellaceae bacterium | reverse complement strand
AAGCCAACGCTTTTTTATATGTCAAAATTTCTGTTTATCTACTCATTCCGTTTCCGTTAAATTTGGTTAATGGGACAAAAGTACAAAATATTTTTTAATATACCATGTATATCTATTTATTGTGCAAGACCTCTTATGGTGTTGTAAATTCCCTCCACATCCATACCGCACGCGGCGTGCAGTTGGGCGATAGCGCCCTGTTCTATGTAGCGGTCGGGAATACCGATGCGGGTTACCGGAAGCGGGTAAGCGTTTGCCGTAAAAAACTCGGACACCGCACCGCCCAAGCCGCCAATCACCGTGCCGTTTTCAACGGTAACTGCGTGTTTATATTTTTGCCCTGCTTCGTGTAATATTTTTTCGTCGAGCGGTTTCACAAAACGCATGTCGTAATGCGCTATGGCTACATTTTCGGCCGCCAGCCGCTCAAGCGCTTTGGCAACTTCGTTCCCGACAGCGCCGATGCTTAACACGACCACCCGGTCGCCATCGCGCAATTTGCGGGCCGTACCCAGCGGTACAGGCTCGAACGGCCGGCGACTCCAGTCCATTCCCATGCCCGCCCCCCGCGGATAACGAATAGCAAAAGGCCCGCCCCCCGGCAGTTGCGCCGTGTACATCAAGTTGCGCAGTTCTATTTCATTCATCGGCGCCGACACGACCATATTCGGAATACAGCGCAGATAGGCCATATCGTAAGCGCCATGGTGTGTGGCGCCATCCTCGCCCACTAACCCACCGCGATCGAGACAAAATACCACTTGCAGGTTTTGTATCGCCACATCGTGAATTACCGAGTCAAAAGCCCGCTGCATGAACGACGAATAGATATTGCAAAACGGCAATAAGCCCTGTGCCGCCAGGCCTGCCGAAAACGTTACGGCATGGGCTTCGGCAATCCCCACGTCAAATGCGCGATGCGGCATCTGTTCCATCATCAGGTTGAGCGAACACCCTGTAGGCATAGCGGGTGTGATGCCCACAATCTTTTCATTTTGCTCGGCCAGTTCAATAATCGTTTCACCAAACACATCCTGATAACGCGACGGCATACCTTTCACCTTAATCCGCCGCCCTGTGTTTTTATCGAATAATCCCGGCGCATGCCAGTCGGTCTGGTTTTCTTCGGCCGGTTTGTAGCCCTTTCCTTTCGTGGTCACCACATGCAAAAGTTTAGGCCCGTCAATTTCTTTCAACGACTTGAGCACCGATACCAAATAAGGAAGATCATATCCATCGACAGGGCCGAAATAGCGGAAGCCCATGGCCTCAAAGAGATTGCTCCGCTTGAAAACCACCTGTTTTACAGTGGCGGTAAGACTCCGGATGGCGCGGCGCACGGCATTTTGTCCCAACACATTCCACACTTTTGTCTTAAAACGGTTATAGCGCGCCGAGAGCGTGAGCTTCATCAAATAGTGATGCAGCGCGCCTACATTTTCATCAATGGAAATATTGTTGTCGTTCAGCACCACCAGGAGGTTCGACTGCATGGCGCCGGCATTGTTTAATCCTTCAAAGGCCAATCCTCCGGTTAATGCGCCATCGCCAATTACGGCAACCGTTTGCTGCTTTATTCCCTGCAGTTCGGCGGCTGTGGCCATGCCCAGCGCCGCTGAAATCGACACCGACGAATGTCCGCCGCCGTAAGGGTCATACTCACTTTCGCTACGCCGCGGAAAACCACTAATCCCATTGTATTTACGGTTCGTATGAAACACGTCGCGCCGGCCGGTCAATATTTTATGGGCATACGCCTGATGTCCCACGTCCCAAATCAGTTTGTCGTGCGGCGTATCGAACACATAATGCAAAGCGGCCGTCAGCTCTACCACGCCCAAGCTGGCGCCGATGTGTCCCGGATTTTCAGCACAGGCGTCGATGATGCAATTACGCAATTCGGCGCATACTTCAGGAAGTTCCGAAAGTTTCAGCTTCCGCAGATCCGCGGGTGTATTTATTGTGTGTAATAAAGTTGCCATAATCAAAACCACACAAAGGTATAAAAAAAGGGCAATATCGCATGAACAATATGGATATTTTTTGTAATTTTGTAAAATCAAACTAAGAAGTTTATGCAACTCTCGTCTCTTACTGCCAATTCTCCTGTCGATGGCCGTTACCGGCAACAAGTAGAAGGATTATCGGATTATTTTTCGGAATTTGCACTGATCCGTTACCGTGTAATGGTTGAAGTGGAATATTTTATTGCCCTCTGCGAGCTGCCCATTCCATCGCTCAAGAACTTTTGTCATAAAGATAAACTCCGGAAACTTTATGAAAATTTCACCCTGCAACAAGCCGAGGAGATAAAAACCATTGAACGCACCACCAATCATGATGTGAAAGCGGTAGAGTATTTCATTAAAAAATTTTTCGACGAACAGGGATGGCATTCTTTTCGCGAGTTTATTCATTTCGGATTAACCTCTCAAGACATTAACAACACAGCCATTCCACGCAGTCTGAAAGATGCTTTGGATACTGTGTATTTTCCCTTGCTGGATCATCTCGTCAACACATTAAAGCAATTGTCGCAGGAATGGGCGGACATCGCCATGCTGGCGCATACGCACGGACAGCCGGCCTCCCCTACCCGGCTGGGAAAAGAAATCATGGTGTTCGTAGAACGCCTGACCCGGCAAATAGAACTGGTGCGGCAGGTTCCTTTTTCGGCTAAATTCGGCGGCGCTACAGGCAATTTTAACGCCCACGCGGCCGCATATCCGACTGTTGACTGGAAAAATTTTGCCGATCGCTTTATACATACATTACACTTGCAACGGCTGCAATACACCACGCAAATCGAGCATTACGACAACATGGCAGCGCTGTTCGACGGACTAAAGCGCATCAATACCGTCCTGCTGGATTTTTGTCGCGACATGTGGACGTATATTTCCATGGAATATTTCAAACAAAAAATAAAACCGGGCGAAGTGGGCTCATCGGCTATGCCCCACAAGGTAAATCCCATTGATTTTGAAAACGCGGAAGGGAATATCGGAATTGCCGGCGCGCTGTATGAACATTTTTCCGCCAAGCTGCCTGTGTCGCGCCTGCAGCGCGATCTCACCGATTCCACCGTACTGCGCAACATTGGCGTTCCCATCGCACACAGTGTTATTGCGCTTAAATCTATAGAAAAAGGAATAGGCAAACTCCTCATCAACCAAACAGCCATTGACAAGGACCTGGAGAATAATTGGGCGGTAGTGGCGGAAGGTATTCAAACCATCCTGCGCCGCGAAGGCTACCCTGACGCTTACGAAGCGCTGAAAGCGCTTACACGCACTAATAGCCGCATTACGCGTGAAAGCATCCGTCAATTTATCGACACCCTGAACGTGAACGAGGCCGTAAAAAAAGAGCTGCTGGCCTTGTCGCCACACGCTTATACGGGTATTTAAATCGAACTGAATTATGGCTAAAGCAGGATTAAAAGATATTATCGCCAACACCGGACGCATCCTTTCCGATGTGAAGAATAAAATTTACAAACCGGTGTACCTGCTCATGGGCGAGGAGCCTTATTTTATCGACATGGTGAGCGACTACATGGCTTCCCATATTCTTTCCGAAGAAGAACGCAGCTTTAATCAACTGGTATTATACGGCAAAGACGTCAACGCCGCCCAACTTATCGAAACCGCCCGCCGTTTCCCGATGATGAGTGCACAACAAGTCATTATTGTGCGCGAGGCGCAGCAGATGAAGAATATCGACATGCTGGAAATTTATGCCAAAGCCCCCATGCCCTCTACGATTTTGGTAATTTGCCATAAAGGAAAACCGGTGGACAAACGCAAGGGGTTCTACAAAACTGTGGTAAAAACGGGCGAAGTGCTCGAAACCACACAGCTATATGACAACGAAGTGGCTGCATGGGTAACCGCGCATCTAAAGGAAAAACACGGAACTATTGACGCAGCGGCAGGAGCCATACTGGTAGAATATTTGGGCAACGACCTTTCTAAAATAGCAAACGAGTTGGATAAACTGCTTACGCTATTACCCGAAAATAATAAACGTGTTACCTGCGCACACATTGAGAAAAATATCGGCATCAGCCGGGAGTATAATGTGTTTGAACTTAACAAGGCCATTACACAACGTAATATCCAAAAGGCTTTCCGCATTGTACAACATTTTGCCAAAAATCCGAACGACAATCCTGTCGTGGTCACGCTTGGCGCTTTATTTACCCACTTTTTAAAGATTTTGAAATTTCATCTCTTAAAAAGAAAATACCAGGGCGCCAATCCGCCGCCCGGCGAAACAGCTGCCGTATTAGGCGTCAATCCTTATTTTGTGAGGGATTATGAAGAGGCCGCACGGAACTACTCCCTGGCAAAAACCGTAGAAATTATATCGCTGCTGCGCGAATACGACATGCGAAGCAAAGGGCGGAACAACGGCGCCGCCGACCATGGCGAGCTGCTTCGTGAATTAGCGGCTAAGATATTGTATTAAGATGGTTGTTGTTTACAGACGTTAGACTATTAGATTATAGATATTAGACAAAGACATAGTTCTTAACGCTTAATTCCCTTGTTCAGGGTTCTACCTTGGTCGGATTATCCCCATCATTTTATTAAAACAATGCAGGCAAAGCGGTTCATACGTATCTTTTTCACCCAACACGACCAGCCTGTTATTATCCGTCAACCGGTGCGAATGATGCGCCAGGTTGCCGCAACGCACACAAATAGCATGCACTTTGGTGACGTACTCGGCCATAGCCATCAAGTGCGGCATGGGGCCAAAAGGTTTGCCCAAATAGTCCATGTCCAGCCCTGCCACAATCACCCGGATACCTCTATCGGCCAGCTCCTTGCAAATCTCGACCAAATGATTGTCAAAAAATTGCGCTTCATCAATGCCTACCACTTCCACCTCGCCGGTAAGTAATAAGATACTCCCCGACGACTCTACCGGCGTAGAGCGTATGGTATGGTCATCGTGCGACACTACCTCTGTTTCGGAGTAGCGCACATCAAGGATTGGCTTAAAAATCTCTACCCTTTGGCTGGCAAACTTGGCCCTCCTCAGCCTGCGGATGAGTTCCTCCGTTTTTCCCGAGAACATCGAACCGCATATTACCTCAATCCAACCGGGATTTTTTGCATTTTCTAAAAACATTAATAAAAAAAATGTATATTTGTCCCTTGAAATAAATTGTATTTTACAAAGATAAAAAAATATTACAATGGCACCGAAAGAAGATATCAACAAATTAGCCGCCACACTTTCCGAAATAACAAAAAACCTGCATAACGCTACGGCATTAGCAAACGACACAGTGGAAGAAATAGAAAAACTACAAGAAAAAATTTCAGCACTGTCTCATGAAAAAGAAAAAATATTAATTGAAATAGGTGAACTACAAGCAAGAAAAGTGCAATTGATTGACTTTTTGCAAAAAACCAAGGAAGACCTGAATGTAAAACAAAAAGAAATACATGAATTGGAAGAAAGGCTATTCAAAAAAATAGACAGTTTGAAACACACGGAGAATGAGGAAATAATATTGAATAGCGACAAAAAACAAGACATAGCCGATAAAATTCCCACAAAGAGAGAGTTTCCGGGTACTGCGAAAAAAACGACAAAAAAGCCGGATACGACTGCAATAGTTGACCAATTTAAAGCGCAAACTTCCCTCAACGATGCAATAGCCAAGCCCGATCCGGCCATTACCATGCGGCAACCTATCCACGACATTGCAAAAGCAATAGCGATTAACGACCGTTTCCTGTTTATCAGAGAATTGTTTGCCGGCGATGCCACGCTTTTTTCTCAGACGGTAAACAAACTGAACACGATGAGCAATATCGAGGAAGCAAAAAATTATATTCAAGACGTGGTAAAAAACTGGGACGACACATCCGAGCCTGCCCAACTTTTCTTATCCATAGTGCAACGCCGCTATTTATAAAAGCAACCGGTTATGGCGAAGTTGTATGTTGTACCCACGCCTATCGGCAATCTGGAGGACATTACATTCCGGGCGCTTCGTATTCTAAAAGAAGTTGATTTGGTGCTAGCCGAAGATACCCGCACGTCGTCCGTACTGTTCAAAAAATATGACATCACCACCCGCTTGTTCTCCCATCATAAATTTAATGAACACCGCACCGTAGCCGAACTTGCCGGACGTATTGCCGCCGGCAGCAATATCGCGCTTATCAGCGACGCCGGAACGCCCGGCATTTCCGACCCGGGATTTTTACTGGTGCGCACCTGCATTGCCCAAGGTGTCGACGTGGAATGTCTGCCCGGCGCATCGGCGCTCATTCCCGCACTGGTCAACTCGGGATTGCCCTGCGACCGGTTCTGCTTTGAAGGATTTCTTCCACAAAAAAAGGGACGGCAAACCCGCTTGACTGAACTTGGCAAGGAAGAACGCACGATGGTATTTTACGAATCCCCCTTCCGCTTAGTAAAAACACTCACACAACTGTCTGCGACTTTCGAACCGGAACGACAAGCCTGCGTATCACGCGAACTCAGTAAGCTACATGAAGAAAACCGGCGCGGCACGCTTGCCGAACTAATTCTATACTATAGCAATACCACCCCAAAAGGAGAAGTTGTGATTACCGTGGCCGGAAAGCCCGATTAGTAAATGTATGATGTTTAAAAAAGCGCTATCCGCAAGAGCGGGGCAGTAATGTTTTGCCGAATAACAAAAAAATTGTATTTTTGTCCCCGCTTACGATTTATAATTATCAAAGGTAAAACATGAACCAACAGAACTTATACCTGTCCGACTTTGAACACGATGCCTGCGGTGTCGGATTGTTAGCCGACATTCGCGGAAACAAGTCGCACGACATTGTGGAAAAAAGCCTCCAGTTGCTGGAGAACATGCTGCACCGCGGCGCCGAAAGCGCCGACAACAAAACGGGCGACGGCGCCGGCATCCTGGTGCAAATCCCGCACGAGTTTATTTTATTGCAGGGCGTCCCCGTCCCCGAAAAGGGGAAGTACGGCTCCGGGCTGGTGTTCCTTCCGCGGCACGACGACGAGCGGCAACGCTGCCTCGCCGCCATAGAAAACACATTGCCCGAAGACGGCCTGAAACTCTTAGCCGTGCGCGACGTCCCGGTAAACAGCGACATACTCGGCGAAATATCCAGGTCGAACGAGCCCTGCATAAAGCAAGTGTTTATCGTGGAGCAGGAGGCGTCGGAACAGTTAGAGCGGAAGTTGTACATCGCCTGCAAGAAGATAGAAAAGGCCGTGCGCGCCCTGTCGCTCAGTAGTCCGAAGTCGTTCTACATACCCAGCCTCTCGTCGCAGCGCATTATATATAAAGGTATGCTCACGTCAATGCAACTGCGCGACTACTACCCCGATTTGACAAACCCCTACTTCACCAGCGGGCTGGCGCTGGTACACTCGCGGTTCAGCACCAACACCTTTCCGTCGTGGGATTTGGCGCAGCCGTTCCGCCTGCTGGGGCACAACGGCGAAAT
>JAIRMK010000161.1 GCA_031258755.1 Prevotellaceae bacterium | reverse complement strand
TGCTTATCCCAAATAGGTTTTGAGTAGCTTGCTGCGGGTGCTGTGACGCAAGCGGCGGATGGCTTTTTCCTTAATCTGCCGCACCCGTTCGCGGGTAAGGCCGAAGTGTTCGCCGATTTCCTCGAGCGTCATTTCCTGTGTGCCGATGCCGAAGAAGTATTTTACGATGTCGCGCTCGCGCTCGGTGAGGGTCGAGAGGGCGCGGTCTATCTCGCGGGAAAGGGACTCGTTGATTAATCCTCTGTCGGCATTGGGCGAGTCGTTATTGACCAGCACATCGAGCAGGCTGTTGTCTTCGCCGTCCACAAAAGGTGCATCAACCGACACATGGCGGCCTGAGACACGCAGGGTGTCGGAAATTTTTTCACGCGGGATTTCAAGAACGGCGGCCAACTCTTCGGGCGACGGCGCACGCTCATGCTCCTGTTCAAATTTAGCCAGCGCTTTGTTGATTTTATTCAGCGACCCCACCTGATTAAGGGGTAAACGTACAATACGCGATTGCTCGGCCAGCGCTTGCAGGATAGATTGACGAATCCACCACACGGCATAAGAAATAAACTTGAACCCGCGCGTTTCATCAAATTTTTCGGCAGCTTTGATTAAGCCCAAATTACCTTCGTTAATCAAGTCCGGGAGACTGAGGCCTTGATTTTGGTATTGCTTCGCTACCGACACCACAAACCTCAAATTGGCCCGGGTGAGTTTCTCCAAAGCCTCCTGATCGCCCCGCTTAATGCGCTGGGCTAACTCTACTTCTTCCTCCACGGAAATCAATTCTTCACGGCCAATTTCTTGCAGGTATTTATCAAGCGATGCGCTCTCACGGTTTGTAATCGATTTTGTGATTTTAAGCTGTCTCATAATTGGAGATGATATAAGGCTGCAAAAGTATATAAAAATTATCAAATATAAAAATAAGTTTACTATTTTGCACTTCCGGCCTGTAGCGTATTCACGGAATGGATGCCGACCAAACGGTCGTAGCGGTCGCGGAAAGAACGGTAATATACCAGCACGGTATAATAATTTTCGGCTTCGGCAAAACAGCCTTCAACGGCGTTCCAGTCGGGCGGTTTATGATGGGGAACCAGCACGTACCGGTAGTTGTAATAGGCTTGTTTCACAGGCACATTTAATTCATAAGCGCCGGCGTCCACATTGTAGGTCATGGCAAATTCGGGACGCAGGGCGAAGTTCGACAACTGGCCGAAGACAAAGACGCCGGCGTCTTGAAATTCTTCGGAATCCAACGTGAAGCCGGCCATCACATATTCGGCTTCGGTATGGCGGTTGGTTCTCCGGTTGGCCTCTACCCGGTATTTCCCGTTAAGGTCATTGATGAAAGTATAGGGTTTATGTTCGCGCGGCGTGTCCACATTCAGCAAGGCATAAGGCACGCCCAGCTCGTCATAACGCACTTGCCGTACGCCCTGCGCCCCGAAATCGAGCGTGCGTACATCGAAAATCCGGTACTCATTGCCGCCCGGATACCAGTTTTTAGTGGCCAAAGTATAAGACACTTCATGTTGTTCGATAAACGAGGGAGACGGATTTTCCACGCCGGGCAGGGCGACGCCGTTTTGCGTGACCCGCACTTTAAGCTCCTTGTAGGCGTCACGTACCGACAAGGCCGGATGCCGGACTGAGAACTCAAGTTGCTGCAAACAACTTTCACCGGTAAGCATTGGCCCCCGCGTATTCAATTTAACCGTTACCGCCTTTTCATATACAGAAAAACGCTGCGTCAATACCGGTTTTTCGGGATCCCTTTCATATATTTTTATAAGATAATTGCCCGATGCTTTCAATTGCACATCCTCATTCGGAATTTGCAATCTATAATAAATATAGTTCGTCTGTGTTTGAAATGATAACGCATAATCGCGCAGGGGATTTTCAACGAAGCCGTCCATGTAGTCGCTAAAGAACAGGCCGTCTTCGTTCCAGTCGGCGTCACAGTGCACGAGGGTATAATGAAGATAGCCGCGCGCTTCGTTAAAATCATCAAACCACAAGGTGATATGCTCTTTCCCGCGAAACTCCATGATGGGATCCGACAACTCGTTATCGCCCACAAAACATTGTACACTGTGGATATCCTTGTCCTGTATTTGCGCAAATGAAGGCGCCACACATAGCATACAGGCCACAAAAGGCGCCACACACACAGCCTTTAGCCGCATGGCGGTTTTTATGCCAAATGTACCGGTTATAAAATTTATTCCGTCCATAGTTTTACAAAATAGCTAAAAACGCAAATGTTTCACCGAGCTGCCATCACGCTGAATAAGTTTAAGCGCATCAATACCCATTTGCAAATGGAGGCGTGCAAAGTTTTCGGTGACTATCTTGTCGCTTTTTGACGTTTTCACACCCTCGGCAATCATAGGCAGATCCGACACCAGCAGCAGTGCACCGGTGCTGATTGAATTATAAAATCCTACAGAGAACAGGGTGGCGGTCTCCATATCAACGGCCATACAGCGAATAGTGCGCAAGTAGTCTTTAAACGCATCGTCATATTCCCACACCCGGCGGTTACTGGTATATACGGTACCCGTCCAGTAATCACAATTTGTGTCACGGATAGTGGTCGATACGGCGCGTTGCAGCATGAACGCAGGTAAAGCCGGCACTTCCGGCGGAAAATAATTATTCGACGTGCCGTCGCCGCGCACCGCCGCAATGGGCAAAATAAAATCGCCCACCTGATGGTCATTTTTGAGCGTGCCGCACTTGCCGAGAAACAATACCGCTTTCGGATGAATGGCCGACAACAAATCCATAATGGTGGCCGCATTCGGACTGCCCATGCCGAAATTAATCATGGTAATGCCTTCTGCGGTAGCGCACGGCATATTTGCATTTTCAAATACTATTTTCGTATTCATTTTTTCTACAAACATGCTCAGATAATCCCTGAAATTAGTCAGTAAAATAAGATTGCCGAAATCTTCTATTTTTTGTCCGGTGTAGCGGGGCAACCAGTTGTCCACTATCTCTTCTTTTGTTTTCATAATCTCACTTATTTACTTTTTTACGTTTCTACCCGACGAAATAATTGATCGCGCAACCACGGCTCGTAGCCTGCTTCCCGGATGGTGGCCTGCATGTCTGCTGCATCCATCCGGTGTGTTGCGCCCGCCGCCGACACCACATGCTCCTCTATCATAATCGAGCCCAAGTCGTTGGCGCCTGCATGCAGGCACACTTGCGCCGTTTCGCGTCCCACCGTCAGCCACGAGGCCTGAATATTTGTAATGTTGTCGAGCACCAGCCGGCTCACCGCTATTGTCTTGATGTATTCCACCGCCGATACCGGCGCCATCTTTCCCTCGAGCTGCGTGCCCTGTAACTGCATCGGCCAACAAATAAACGACAAAAATCCATGCACTCCTTTCGGTTTTTCATGCTGCAAGGTACGAATTTTTATTAAATGTTGTATGCGTTCGCGTTTAGTTTCAAGATGCCCAAATACCATGGTGGCCGACGTAGGCATGTTCAGCAGGTGCGCTTCACGCATCACCTCGAGCCAGGCCTGCGCACCGGGTTTGCCCGGCGACAATTGTGTGCGCACACGGTCTATCAGGATTTCGGCGCCTGCTCCCGGCAAGCTGTCAAGCCCCGCATCGCGCAATTGCACCAACACCTCCCGGTAACTCAAATTGCTCAAACGCGCAATATGCGCCACCTCAGGAGGCCCCAGCGCATGAAGTTTCAATGCCGGATAGCGTTGTTTCAGCGTCCGGAATAATTCCGTGTAAAAATCGAGGCCATATTTCGGATGCAATCCGCCTTGCAACAATAGCTGGTTGCCGCCCAATGAAAACAGCTCGTCTATTTTCCGGCAATAATCATCTATGGTGGTAGTGAATAATTTTTCAGTTTGATGGGGTTTACAATGAAAATTGCAAAACAAACAGCCCGAGATACAGGCATTGGTAATATTTACATTCCGGTCAATTTGCCAACTCACTCCGTTTCCCGGCACATGTTGTTGCCGGGAAGCATCGGCGAGCGTTATCAGTTCATTGACGGGCACCTGCTCATAGAGAAACAGGGCTTCGTCTTCGGTGATCATTTATTGACTAATAATTTTAAATTCCGTACGACGGTTTTGACTGCGTCCTTCCACCGTAGTATTCGGTGCGATAGGGCGCTCATAACCATAACCCACATAACTCAACCTTGCCGGGTCAATGCCGTTTCTAATCAAGAAATCGACAATGGCTTTTGCACGGCGTTCCGACAAAATTTGATTGGCTCGCAGCGAGCCGCGATTATCGGTATGCCCCGAAATTTCCACCTTTATATTAGGTTGATCAACCATCAACTGGAACAACACGTTCAATTCCTTGAACGAGGCCGCAGTTGGGATATATTGTCCGAAATCGAAGAATACGTTACGCAGCGCCACGCTCTTGTCCACTTCCATCTTCAGAAGTTCCACATAACGATACAGGTCTCTTGATTTGGTGCCATACGGCACATTGATATTTTGTGATTGGAACATGTAGCCCGGGGCCGTCACCAACATGGCGTAATTCGATCCCACCGGCACCGGAAGGGTAAATTGCCCGGTAGCAGCATTTGACTCAAATTGCGCCACCTCTATGCCTGTACGTGTATTGAAAATGGAAATAACCGCCTTGACCGGATTTTTCTGCTCATTGGTAACCACACCATTCAACGTTACCATTTCCGTACCTTTTATCTGTACCGTTGATTCAATCACAAATTCGGAAATATGTTGCGCATGGTAGGCCAACAAGTTGTCTTCGTAATTGCTGACTACCTTTTTATTCGGGTTTACCGAAATAAGGCGGTACACATCAAAACTGCCATGTGTACCTACCCGGTTTGACGAAATATAAAATTCCGACGTACGCCTGGCGGGATAAAAAGAAATTTCATCGGAAGGCGAGTTAATCGGATAACCCAGATTTTTCACAGCGCCCCATGCGCCTTTTTCCAACGACGCCTGAAAGATGTCAAAACCGCCTATCGATTCATGCCCTTGAGAAGCAAAATATAAAGTGTTACCCGATGCCGACACATACAAAATGTGGTCGTCATACTCGCTGTTTATTGCCGCACCGATATTCACAGGCTTGCTCCACTTGCCGCGAAAATCCTGCGTAGCATAATAAATATCATAACCGCCATAACCGCCCGGCCTGTTGCTCGAGAAAAACATCACATTGCCTTCGGGCGACAGGTATGCGGTTCTTTCATCCCACTTGCGGTGGTTTACGTTCTTGCCCGCAGAGACCGGTTTTCTCCATGTACCATCGGCATTCCGATATATTTCAAAAATATCGCCTTTCCCTTTGTTGGGATTGTACAGCAAGGCGTAATCCTCCTCTTCCGTAATGTAAAGCACCGCATATCCGGCGTCCGGAAAGGATGTTTGTTGAGGATCGGCAAACACGCCTTTATCTTTGGGCGCCGATAAAATATTATATGTCATTTTTTTGGAGCCCGGCGAAAGAACTCCCCGGTTATAAATCATGCTGCCTTCTTTCGACACGAATAAAGGGTTGAAGTCAGGGCCGCTCGTATTGACTTTCTGCCCCACGTTATCCACAAATATGTTTTGCGGTTTTTCCACAGCCTCTTTTGCGGCAACACATTCAGCCAAATGTTTTTCTATCAATCCGGCATATTGGGCATATCCTTGCGGCGAAAGCCGGCTTTTGTATTGTTTGTATGATTCTATAGCCTGATCAAACTGCGACATCGATTGAGCGGCCAACGCCTGTATCAGGTACATTTCGGGGTGAATTTCCACACTTATACTCATTGCTTTTTGCACGTAGAACAAGGCTTTTTCACGTTGTACAAAAAGATAGCACTTCGCAATGCGACGGTTCAGATCCACATTATTCGGATTAAAAATATTAGCCTCTAAATAAAAAGGCAAAGCCGCAGCATAAAGCGCTTCGGCCGACAAGTTAAAAACCAAAGGCGACGGGTTACGCTTTTCCGCTTCCGAATAGTATTTATCCCCCTCCTGTATTTGCCGCAGTGCATCAGCCAACTGTTCCTCTCTGTCATAAAAGTAATCACGCGTAAAGGTCACATTAGTTTGAGCAAAACCAAACCGGACCACACACACCGCGAACGCAAGGAAAAGATATTTTTTCATGTTTTTCATGTTTTTGTCAAACTAAATTAAAAATTCATTTCTTTCATATATTCTCCGGCAGCCCCCACGCCCAATTCCATGGCCTGGGTATAATCGGATTTGGCGCCGTCGATATCGCGCAGCATTTCTCTGGCCAATCCCCTGTTCAGGAAGGCATAGCCATACCGGGGGAACAAGTCAATGGCAGCGCTGTAATCCGCCGCCGCCGCCGCATATTCACGTTGTTTAAACTTCGCATTGCCGCGATTGTTCAGCGCATAATGATAATCGGCTTTAATACGCAACGCTTCGGTAAAATCACGAATGGCGCCTTCATAGTCGCCCAGGTCAATCTTAGCCAATCCACGGTTATTATAAGCGATGTAGTAATCGGGATTTACTTTAATCGATGCCGTGTAATCCTCAATCGCTTCGGCATATTGGCCAAGACTGCGTTTCAAATTCCCGCGGTTGTTAAATGCAAAATCAATAGCATGTTCATCCAATGCAATGGCTTTGGTGTAATCATTCATGGCCGCTTCTATATCGCCAAGCGCCCTGTAGGCATTTGCCCTGTCGTTATACGCAAAAATATAATCGGGGCGATATTCAATGGCTTTATTGTAATCTTCAATGGCGCGGGTCATATCCTGTTGCTCAAAGTACAAACCGCCGCGGTAGTAATAGGCTTGCGCAAACGTTTTATCCAACTCTATGGCCTTGGTGTAATCATCCATAGCCGCTTCAGTTTGTTTCAACACATATTTGGCCTGTCCCCTGCCGAAGTAGGCGCCGGCCGACGCCTTGAGCTTTATCGCCGCATCATAATCGGCTACCGCTCCCTCATAGTCGCGCATTTCATTCTTCACTACAGCGCGATTACTTAAAGCCTGCTCAAACTGAGGTTTCATCTCCAGCGCTTTCGTAAATTTACCCATCGCAGACTCAAACTCACCATGTTCAAGCAGGGCAACGCCCTCGTTATAGACTGTTTCTGCAGTAATTTTGCCGGTCGCCGACTGGCTGGCCGATTTTACTTTCACCACTAACGGCTTTTGCGCAACAACAGCACTTGCCATCATTAGTAACAACAATATTACAAATATTTTTCTCATAATACCTTAATCAAGTTTATTTAAACGAACAAATATAACTATAAAAAAGTAAAACTTCAAACTTAAATTGACAGAACAAATTAATCGCGCTGTATTCCAATTAATTAAGCAAGAAGATTAAAAATTCTCCGCCAGCAATTCATAAAATGCCTGAGGGTGATTACACAGGGGACAAACATCAGGCGCAGCAGGCCCTTCGTGCACATATCCACATTCGCGGCAATGCCATTGTCGTGTTTCTCCGCGTTGGAACACTTCTTTTGTCTCCACATTTTTCAATAACTTACGGTAGCGCCCCTCGTGACGTTTCTCAACGGTAGCAATCAATTTGAATTTCTTTGCAATATCAGGAAAGCCTTCTTCTTCCGCCACTTTGCCAAATTCCTTGTAAAGGATTTCCCATTCTTCCTGTTCGCCGTTGGCTGCCGCCAGTAAATTTTCGGCGGTAGCGCCCACTTTCCCGGCAGGATAAGTGGCGGTAATCTCCACATCGCCTCCTTCAAGAAATCTAAAGAATTCGGTGGCATGGCGACTTTCTTCCACTGCCGTTTCCTCAAAAAATGCCGCAATTTGTTCGTAACCGTCTTTCCGCGCTTGCTTGGCAAACATCGTATAGCGCTTGGTTGCCTGTGTTTCACCGGCAAATGATTTCAACAGGTTTTGTTCCGTACGTGTACCTTTAATTGACCCCATGAATTTAAATTTTAGTTAATTATTTGTAATATATAAACGACCATATCCATCACGCCTTGCCGCATATTGCTGAAGATGAAAATTCCGATTAACGGCATAGCCGGTAAGCAGGTTATATACGGTTCTGCACGTCGGACAGGTAGCTGTCGTGTTATTCTTATCCACTTTCACGGCCGTGATTTCTTCCGAAATATTACGGGTACATGTCGCATCATAAGCCCTGAATTCGGCGTCGTCCCCAAAACCTACCGGAAAAATAATAATCCCGTTTTTATTATAGCCCTCACCTCGCCATTCCAGCGGCACGCCACCGTTTAACAATCCCGGATAGTTCACTAAAGGAACCGAAAAGTTAACGATTACGGGCGGCAACACCGATTCTTCCTCCTCCACGCAGGAAAACGGGATAATCACCGCCGACAGCAAAAATATGATAAAGACTAACTTGTTTTTATTCATGCAACAAAGGTATAATAAAATTTGCAAAACCTAAAAAATTTTTACCTTTGTCCTGTCATAAGGATAAGATTTAACGTTAAAATGCAATATTATGATAGAAAAATCAACTTTACAATTTTTGACCCAACTCCGGAAAAACAATTACCGCGAGTGGTTTCACGAACACAAGGCCGCCTACGATGAGGCGAAGCAGAATGTGCTCCACAACACCGCAGCGCTGTTGGAGGAAATTCACAAATTCGACAACACTATCGGGTTTCCCGAGCCGCGCAAGTGTCTTTTCCGCATTGCACGCGACACGCGGTTTTCGGCCGACAAGTCGCCCTACAAGCCTAATTTCGGCATCATCATGAATGCCGAAGGGAATACCCGCTGTGAGCTTTCGGGCTATTACCTGCATATCGAGCCCGGCAATTGCTTTGTGTCGTGTGGCATTTACATGCCCACGCCCGACATGCTGAAGGCCATACGCATAAAAATTGACGAGGAGTGGGACGTGTTTTCGGCCATTTTGCAGAAAAAGACTTTCCGCCACGCTTTCGACACCATGGTGCGCGACGAGGACGTGCTCAGCCGCGTACCCACCGGCTTTGACAAGAATTCGCCGGCCGCCGAATTTTTAAAGTTGAAACGGTTTTACGTGATGGCGGGCATGAGCAATAGCGAAGTGACCGGCAAGGATTTCGTAAAACAGGCCGCCGCGTATTTCCGCCTCATGCAGCCGTTGAATACTTTTTTGAACGAAGCAGCGACTTGCTAATGTGACTAATTGCCGGGAAACGGAGAAGGGAGAACGGAGTTGCCCGAAGGGCAACAATATCAATAGCCCGGGGTGGGGATGTGCGGAGGCAAACCCGCGCCATATCCTCACCCCCCGCCCCCCTCTCCCAAGGGCGAGGGGGAGCACCTCCTCCCAACCCCCTCCGAAGAGGTGGGGAAGAAAAACACCCCTCTCCTTCAGGAGAGGGGCCGGGGGTGAGGACAAATGAATAAAAAAAGCGGCTATCCAATTTCTTGAACAGCCGCCTTTCCGTTTGGAAAGACACAGGGTTTGCAGGAGAAACGTTTTTATAATCCGATTTATTTATTGTTGTTGTTTACAGATGTCAGACTATTAGATTATAGATATTAGACATTTTTTTTCTCCGTGTGCCTTTGTGACATCTCTGTGTCTCTCTGTGTAATAAAAATTTCACAGAGGGCACGGAGAACCACAGAGCGCCACAGAGGATTTGACATTCAAATGAACAATGAATAATTAACCACTAATCACTAACCATTAATCACTAATTGTCCCTTACGCAGCGCACGGAAAAACCGTACGAACGACTGCTAAGGTTGCGGTACACCTGGGCGTTATTGTAGTCGAGGTTCCGGCGCCACGCACCGCTGCTGCTACCCACAGAGGAACTCCAATAGTAGACGGTAGTACCCCGACCGCCGAACTGCGCACCATTGGTGTTGCGGTTGCCGGCGGGCACCGCGCCGAAACCAGACGCGTTGGTACCGCGATTATCGTGGTCAGCCCATGCGCCATTACCCGGATCACCGCCCATATACGTAGAAGCAGATTTCATCTTTACGCCGGCATCTTCGCCCCACCAACCAGTAGCCTCTTGATTAACGTATGTAGCTGCAGCGCCATCAACAGCATCCAACAACTGCGCCCACTCCAACTCGGTAGGAACGTGCCATCCGGAAGGACAAATACCACGACCGCCACCACGTGCATTATTTGCAGTCGCTCCAGCCGTATTACCCGGCGTACCGGTATTGAAATAATTACTCGACACGTTCGCTTCGTCCCACACACCTTTACCATCTTCGCTCATCGCTGTTTCCCATGTGTATAACGCGCCATACACATTACACGTATTCTTGTCCGTTGACGCCGTAGCGTTAGCTACCGGCGGACACCAGAACGAACCAATGGCATCAATACCATTCGCCGTACTTGTATACGGCACCCCATTCGCCTGTCCTGCCTGCTGGTTAAACGTCAAACCATCTTGATAATTCAAGTTCTCGGCAAACCATACCTTCCCATCAGCCATCTTCACAATCTTATACACCTTCTTATCGCGCGGATCCTCAAACGTACCCATTGCACCTTCATCAGCACCGCCTGCAAGATCTCCGCACGTCAACACCTCCACCGTATAGGCGTTCGACGAAGCCCAGTCGCAACCCTCTTTC
>JAIRMK010000076.1 GCA_031258755.1 Prevotellaceae bacterium | reverse complement strand
TCATACAAGCGCCTGTTCCATGTCGAGCCCAAAGTAAAAGCCATTCATGCCGGGCTCGAGTGCGGGCTGTTCATGAAAAAATATCCCGACCTCGACATGATTTCATTCGGGCCTACCATTAAAAATGCGCACTCGCCCGATGAGCGGCTGCATATCCCGTCGGTAAAAAAGTTCTGGCTGTTGCTGCTCGACATTCTACAGAATGTGTGACATTATAGTTAAGAGTTAGCAAAAAAAGCGGCCATGATTTTACTCATCGCCGCTTTTATTTATTTGTCAATTGCTTTATTGTTTTGTCATGGTGATATTGGTGTACCGGGAAGTGGAAAAATATCCGAATGTGGTATATTCACCTACACCCCTTCCTGTATCCCGGGCTACTTGCCAAAGTATAAAACCTACATATGGAGCATTTGTGCCGGTGGCCTTCCCATTATCCGTAAAGGCCAGTACCGGCTTGGCGAGCGTTCCGCTCACAGGTGCGCCGGTCATACCTCCGTTCCCAATGTCAAAATATACAGAACCGCCATCAAAACCGGAAAGACGCACATCATTATTGCCGGCTTCAAAAACTTTTTGCACCGGAATATTTACCGTTCCGGTTACCGAATCATACTCCATAATGAAAGTAAAGGTGGAACTTGTCGACATTCCGGCTTTGAGGGTTACGTGTAGCGCCGTGCCTCCCGAAGCAACCGCTGTGGCCTGTTTGTAATACATGGTAGCGCTTGTAAGCGTGCTGATGGTATGTGTAAATGTCCACGTTCCGACGTACGCATCGAACGGCAACCACGCTTTTCTACCCCGTTGCGTGACCTCTACAGCTACTGAAAAGGAGCCGGCGGTTAATGTGAGCGTAGACGCCCTGCTCGCAAAAGCAGGATTATCTTCCACATGCAACGTTAACGTAGTGTCCGTAACACTCGGAACCAGCCACGCAGTCGACGAAGTAACGGTAACCGGGACAGGAGCGTTAATCAACAATGTGGTATCGCCGGCCTCGCCGGACAGGATAAGCGGCGAGCGATCGAAGTCAATTCGCACGCCCGATTGCGTAACCGGCATCTGTACTTTCTTCACGCCCGAGATAACTGTTACCACAGTAGCCCGGCTCAGCAATTCCCCGTTAGCCGAAACGGTTACCGTCACTTTGTTTCCCGATACGGCGGTGGTGCACCATGAGTCACCGCAACTTGCGGTAACGTCGTCCGTTGATTTCACTATAATATCTCTGGTACCGCCAAATGCGTCGAACGACACATCCGCGCTTTCCAGTTCAAGGAAGTTCAGTTCGGGCTCTTCGCCCCAATCGCTGCAACTGGTGGCCGTAGCCAGCAGGAAAAGCAACATCGAAAATAAATATATTGATTTTTTCATATGTCATGTTTTTAGGTTAATTTATAAAGTCAGCACAAAATAAAAATTCGGATCGGCTACGCTGGTAAAGGTCAGCTCTGCCGGATTCTTGAGATTTTTGCTTGTCAATCGATAGGGAGATTTGTCCTTAATTAAATTAATAACAGGCGTAAAAGCGTCCAAATAGTTGATGTAAGCGCCATTTCCCTGTGGTCCCGTATATTCCAAATGCACTTGATCGCCGGTATCCGCAACGTTTATGAATTTAAAAGCATAAATAGCTGTATAGTATTTAATGCCGTTGGCGCTACAAGCAAAATTTACGGAATGTCCTGTATAACTGTTAGAAAGCCCTTTGCCTATATAGATAAAGAGAATATTTTCGTTTTCCTTCTTTTCTATGTGTGCGTTGGCAGTACGAATAGCCTCCGCAAGGGGAGCGCACATATCAGATTGTGGCAGTGGCTGACCGGAGTCAAAGAACCATTGTTTGACGGTAGAAGCAAATACCTCATTAAGAGGAAGCCACGCCATTTTAATGGTGATATTGCTCCCCGGATCTTCACTAACCAGTTCTTCTTCAAGTTCATTAAATGTAAAATATTGCGCCGTTTTTCCGTTCACAGTAAGCGGTTCATACAATTTAATGCCGGTAGGAGTGGTAATATAAGGCACTATTTTGTTATCTTCCGCCTTCCCATATTCAAACTGAAACGTCCTGTCTTTCCGGGTTACTCTTTCAATAGCCGCCACCGTTCCATCCACTTTAACAAGGTAAACAGGTGCAGTGAACTTTTCATCCAGCGCCTTAAACTGTTTCAGATAGGTTTCCCAAGTTGACGCGTCGCCATCGTAAGGCGTTAGCAGTAGTATATTGCCACGTTTTTTACCGGTCATCACAATTCGTTCGGGTGTACATTCTCTCAGCACAAATTCGTGATCGCCGGCATAGCCATCCACATCTGTAGCGCCACGAGGTTCCGAGAAGAAGTGGAACACTTCATTGTAGGTGTTGAAGCTAAGCAGCACTCCTCTGTTGGCAATTACCTCATAGTGGGAAATGACGGCCTCGCCGGTAACATAATTCGTAGTAGCCACTTCGCCGGCTATTTGTACGGTACCGTCCTCATTAAACTTCCAAAGAAAGTTATACCCGCCCATAGAGCGATCGCCTTCGGGGTAATATTCTGCAGCCCATCCGTTTGGCGCCGCGACCAAAGTGTTCCTGAGGTTGTTTAGCGCCTCGTTCATTCTTTCGGCAGCCGAGGCGCCGAATACCTTCTCTTCGTCTTTGACGCAGGCTTGTAACATCGCGAGCGCCAGACATACAATTAATAAGAGTTTATTTTTCATATTCATTCGTGTTTAAAGGGTTAAATCAAGATTTCCGATAAGCGCCGAACGTTCCTGTACGGCGTCGCGCAAGGCCACTATATCGATATTCCATGAAGTGGTCAGGTAATCCTTCACGATTTCGAATTTTTGTTCAATCTTTGGCCTTCCGTCGGCTCCAGCCAAAGTGAGTATGGCATTCCATTGCGTTACGGTTGAGGTCACATACATAGCCAGTATTTCTACAAAATCCTCGTCCACAGATTTGCGTGCATACTGGCTCACAAAGCCCAGCTTATAGGCCTTTGACAACGATTCGTCCTTATCGTTCCATGCTTCCCCGATATAGTCCGTAGAAGAAATTTGCAGGAAGTCGGAAGAGTAATTCTTCGTCTGGTGCAGGATGTGGGCGAATTCATGGTGTATGGTTTTGAAATAATATTCATTCAAGAGGTTTATATTTAGTGCCTTGATATCCAGCTCGTTCACCTTGTAGAGGGTTATTTTCAATCCGCCTTCGGCCGTACCCAGCAATTCGGTTCCATTGGGGTTAATGCCGGACGAACCTACCAAGAGGATAATACGCGGCACATACGTGCGGGTGAAGGTGATACCGCCCACTTGGTCGTACACCTCCAGCCACAGGTATTTAATCAGTTTGGCCATGGCTACGGAGTTTTCCGCTTTAGCCGGCGCCAACTGGTAGGTGAGATTCGATTCAATGTCATCCAGTTTATACTTGAAGTCGATGTTGTAGGGATAGGTATAGTTCATAAGCAGCCATTTATCGAACGCATTTTGTGGCGCAGCAGGGGCGTCGAATATGCTGTTACTGCTGATTTCATTCTTGTTGCATGACCATGCGCCCACCAACAGGCTCCATGCAAACAGGTATAATATTATTTTTTTCATATTGATTAATGTTTTTAATGGTTGTTACTATCTGGGGTTCGGGGTTAAACCGGCGGTGATGACGTCGGCCGGCAATTGGATGGCGCGACGCGGGTCGTCTATGGCCAGCGCCTTACCGACTTGGGTAATTTGCAGGTTAGCGTCTATGGCGCGACGATAGATGACAATGCCGTAGCGTTTCACATCGAACCAGCGGAGGCCTTCAAACGATGTTTCAATGCGGCGGATATGCAGCAGGCAATGGATCAGGTTTTCCTGCAAGGAGGACACGAACGGCGTTTCGGGGTTCAGCTTTTTTTTCGGCGTAGGTTTGGCAAATTGGTAATACTCCATATTTCCGTAATAGGTATCAATAGACGCCGGGGTCATTACTTTTCTTCCGGTTTTCACATGGGTAGTCGCCCACAGGTTCAGGTCGGCTACGCCCTGCTCATACTGTTGCAACATAATGTAGGCCTCAGCCCGGCACAACAGGGTCTCGTCGGTTTGAAAAGCCGGATAGACAGTGCGGTAATAACCTGTCCCCGCTACCGGATCAGTGTATTCCAGCAGAAGCGGTATTTTGGGGAACAGTGTAAATCTTACAGGGTTTCCGGAAAAACCTAACGAAGCGCCCGAAAGATAGTATAGTGAGGTGGTGAATTCACCCCATGGCCCGCTGCTTCTGCAACCTTCCGTTTCCGCTATTATATCGGAATAGCAATATCTTTTACCAGCGACATAGATGCTATAAATGCGTCCTGCATATGACAGGGCGGTCATCAGTAATAAATTGGCATTATGTGTCGGCTTCACATAATCTTCTGCTACATTATTAAGTTCTTGCGCAGCAGTGGGCAGCGTGCCAAAATAGGCCATGTCGCGAAGCACGGTTGTGGGGTTGGCGCCCAGCACCTCATTGGCATACGCAATCACCTTGTTGTATTTCCGGTAATAGAGATAAAAGCGCGCGGCAAACGCAAAAGCGGCCTTGCGGTTGAAGTGGTATTTAGGCACCGTATAAATGTTGTCGTCTATCAGCGGCAACGCTTCTTCAATATCCTGCTCTATTTTCTCATACACGCCGGCCACCGTACCTCTTTCATATTTGGGATCCACGGTGGTTTCGGACGCATCCATATAAGGAATACCCATATCGCTGGCGCCGGTTAGTGCACTGTAGTGCTTGCAGAATACATTCACCAGAATAAAATGATGGTAGGCGCGGCTGATCAGGGCTTCGCCCCGTTGCGGGTTCAGGTCGGCCGGGTTGCCCAGTTCCGCAATGGCCTGTAACGCCTGATTGGCATTGGCGATGGCCAAATAATGACTTTCCCACACACTTTTGGTCGATTCATTGTTGTCGGAAGTTTCTATATCGTCCTCCCAGTGAAACATTTGATCCTGAAAACGGCCGATGCTACCGCCCAGTGCACTTCCGATATCGTCTATATTGTCCGACATCATCTCCGTGGTAAGGATATGCAAGCGTTCGGCATAGGCCGAAACCAGCAGTTTGGTGATTTTGTCTTTCGAATCCAATTCCGTCCGGTTGTCCGGCATTTCGTCCAGAAACTCGTTGCAGGAGAAACTAACAAACAGCAGTAACGGTAATAATATGTATAATTTCTTTTTCATATTTTTAGTTTTTAGTTCTTAATTTTTAGTTCTTAGTTCTTAACTCTTAACTCTTACAACCCCACGCGTACTGTAAAGGTAAACTGCTTGGGCACCGGCGCCGACACCCCGCCCGAGCGGAAAAATTCGGGATCCTGACCGTTCAGTTTGGAATCGGCATACAGCAGGAACAGGTTGGTGGCTTGCAATTTTAAGCTCAGGTTATTCAGTTTAAGCGGGTTAATCCAGTTTTTCGGGAAGTCATACGACAGTGAAATTTCTTTCATGCGGATAAATCCGCCGTCGGCAATGCGCACATCCGAATAATTATAAGCGCTGTAGGCATACGCCAGTTCATAATCACCCCTCATAGTGCGGTTATCGACAATGACCGGGACATTGGTATGCTTCTCGTCACCGGACAATACCCAGCGGTTGGCAAATTCCTTGGGCATGGCGTCGAGGTCGGAATAGCTGCTGTGGAATGCCGGGTCGAGACGGATTTTGTTGCCGAACGAATACGTAATAAACACATTCAGCTTAAAATTCCTATAACTGAAAACATTGCCCAACCCGCCGCCGATCGTCGGCTCTGCCGGGCCTTCATAGGTCAGGAAATCCACATTGTTGCGTTCCTGAAAATAGATGCCGGTAGAAGTCACCTCGCCATCCTGATCGAGGAACGTGGGAATACCATCCCGGGTCAATCCCCTGAACGGCACCGAGAAGAGGGTGCGGTACGAATAACCTTCACGCCCAAACCCGTTGCCGGTAATCAGGTCAAAGACCCGCATGCGCGAATCCAGTTTGGTGATTTCGGTTTTGTTGTAAGAGAACGTAACGTCGGTAGTCCATTGGAACTTCGGCCCCACAATATTTTTGGTTGAAAGTGTAAATTCAATCCCGTGCGATTTCATTTCGGCCACGTTGGCATATTTGTCAATCTGGCCGCCGATACCCATCACGGCAATGGGGCCAATCAGGTCAAAGTTGTTACGTGTGTACCAATCCACCGTCAGGTTAAAGCGGTTGTCGAAAAAGCCCATATCGGCGCCGATATTCAACTCATGCTTTTTCTCATAGGTCAATTCGCTGTTCTCAAGGCCGGCAATGGCTAAGGCGCTTTCCTGAGAGGCCGCATCGGGTCGCCACACGTTTTGACTTTTAATCACCACGCTTGAGTTGGTCACGAACGACGGGCCGGCGTCGGCGGTCAGGCTGTAGGACGCCTTTAGGGTGAAGTGCGACAATACCGGTTTTACCACCTCGAAGAAACTTTCCTCATGCGCGTTCCAGGCGCCCGAGATGTTCCATGTGGGTAACCAACGCGCTGAGCGCGACTTGCCGAACTTGTTGGAACCTTCATAGCGTACCGTGCCGTTTATCGTATATTTGCCTTCGTAAGAATAAATACCTGTAGCAAAGAACGCCACATTGCGCGAACGGGTATTGTTTATCGTGAAATAGTCGGAATTTTCTTCCTGTCCTCTTTTAAATACCTGATAGGCATAAAAGGGAATATCGCCCATGGTATATTGGCGTCCCCAGCCACGGAACCAGTTTTGCCCGCGATCTACCGAATTGATTTCCATCCCGCCCATGAAATTGGTGATGTGGATATCATTAAACACCTTGTTCCAATTCAACGTAGAGCGAAAGTCATAGCCCAACATTTTATTGTCGGTGCGGTTGTAAATCCCCCCTACCGGCAATATGGTAATGGGATAGTCATACGGATGCTCGGGGTCGGAATAGAGGTAGGGGTTGTTTTCGCGGATCGTAGCGTCGGCCATGGAACGATAGGCCAGCGCCTGATTCGATTCGTCCTTGATATGGTGCTCCATGCTCGAGCTGGAATATTTTACGGCGCCCAATGCCGCTACTTCCAACTCGGGAAGGATTTTCCATTTCACCTCGCCCTGGAATTTCAAATCCACCACGTTCAAATCAATGTAATTGTTTTCCAACTCATGCTTTATGTTAAAGGGGGCATAATTGCGGGTGTAGAATTCATCGGAATCCAACGTACGCGAGGTGTTCAGCGCATAGCTATAAGGATTGATGTCGAACTCGCGTTTCACCTCGCCCGATACCACATCCATTTCCTGCGCCAGTGTGCCGGGCGCCTTTTGCTTCCGGTAAGAGCCGGAGGCCGAAAAATTCACTGTCAGGTTTTTCAATACATTGTGGCTGGCATTAATAATAGAAGTGTAGCGGTTTACCGAGCTTGATTTCGTCCATCCCGGATCCACCATGGCGCTCAACGAGGCGTAGTAGGTCGATTTCTCCGTGCCGCCGCTCATGCTCACAGCGTGGTTTTGCATGATGTTGGCGTTAAACAACTCATCGAACCAGTCGGTATTGCGCATCTCGGCCTGGCGCAAATAGGCGTTGCGCGCTTCGGGCGTATTGGGCAGCATATACGTGCCCGTTTTATGGTTGTACGTATTCATCAACTCGTACATTTTACCATACACCCCGCTGTTGCGCGCGCGGAATGTCTCGGCATAATTTAACCAACCTTTCTGTTGTAATTCCTGATAAACCCCCATTTGTTCCTGTGAGTTCATAATGTTAAACTCGCTGTAACGCGGGATCAAACGGGTGGTGAACTCCCCGGTATAATTGATGGAACTTGTGCCGGCTTTCCCTTTCTTGGTAGTGACGACAATCACACCCGCCATGGCGCGGGCGCCGTAAATAGACGTTGCCGAGCCGTCTTTCAGGATTTGAAAACTCTCAATGTCATCGGCATTCAAGCCGGCAATAGCCGAGCTGATTAGCGTGGTGGCATCGCCCGACGACAAGCCGTCGGCGTCCACTTCCACCACATCTTCCAGCACTACGCCATCAACCACCCATAGTGGTTTGGAACTTCCATAAATGGAAGTAGCTCCGCGCACGCGGATTTTAGGCGCCGTACCGAATGTGCCGGACACGTTTTGCACGGAAACCCCCGCCGACCGTCCTTCCAGCGCGCGACTGATGTCGGGGAGTCCGTCGAGTTTCACGTGCTCTGCCGTCAATTTGTCGGTAGCGCCCGTAAAGAGACGTTTGTCCACCTGTCCGAAGCCGGTAACCACCACTTCATCCAGCGCCACTGCATCGCTTACCATAGCCACATTAATAACCGTGCGGCCTTTTACGACTTCTTCGTGTCGTTTCATTCCTAAAAACGAATACACCAACGTGGCATTCTCCGGAACCGGAATAGTATAACGACCGTTGATATCGGCCATCACTGCCACATTCGAATCTTTTACCACCACCGACACCCCGGGCAACGGTTGTCCGTCGGCCGCATCGGTGACCACTCCCGAAACTTGTACAGACTGTGCAGAAAGCACGCTTGTGCCTGCAAAGACCATACATACCAAAAACACTTTGATTTTTCTCATAGAAATAATTTAATGGTTAATAATATATAGGTTTCATGATAAAGTTTGCTTATATTATCATATTATACTAATTTTTAAAGTATTGTTATAAACATTTAACATACAGTACAAAAATATGCAAAATAATTATAATTTGCAACATATTTCATCAATAATATTTAATATATACTGTTTTTAAGCCATTTATGTAACAATTTAATAGTAAGATTATAGTAAAAAAAGTATCAGTATAAATATATTATTATACAATTTATTAGGATGTAATGTTAAATTTTGTGATTTTTTGTTAAAAAATCCGTTTGGGTGCGGAAATCACCTGTATCAATTACCATAACAAAAACAGGCCACAAAGGCCCGTTTACTGGAGTTCAATATATTTGTTTGAATGATAATCTAATAGAGTGGAAATATAGTTGTTTCTAACGCTTAGCTAAGTGGCTGGTTTCCGTCCGCCCCACGCAAAGCGCACGACGATGAAGTGCGAGGAGCCGGCGTGGTATTCGGAGCCCGTCTCCTGCGAGAACTGATACCGCAACGACAGTTTCTTCGTTACGGCTGCGCCCACCGACAATTGCAGTTGCGAGGGGGATGCCCAGCCCGCTCCTGCTTCCACCCGTTTGTTATACGCGGCCGTGAGCATAAAAGCATAACCCACTTCGGTGGCGCCCGACAATTGCAGTAATGCCGAGGGCGACAAACTTATTTTGTCCGTCACGGCGAAACGGTAGCCGCCGGTGAAACAGTACTGCAGGCGTGCGACGTCCATGCCGTTGCTTAGGCTATTTTCTTTAATCTCGTTGGTCAGCAGTTGCGGGATGGACACCCCGGCGTAGAGGTTCTCGCCGGCGTAGTACACGCCAAAGCCGGCATTAAAGCCGAACCGGCTGCTCAGCGGATCAGTGAACGTTTTATCACTTTCCGCGTCGCTCAGGTCGGTGATGCGGCTTTCCTGCATCGTCAAGGCCGACAGGCTCAGGCCGAAGGACAGGAAGTTGTTTTTAAGGCGTATTTTGTGCGCATACATCACACCCACTTGCAGGTTGTTGGTTACGCCGAGGGCGTCGTTGTGCACCCAGGCGCCCAGGCCGCTGTGCTGCGCGATGGGCATCCGGTATTGCAGCAGTTCCGAGAGCGGCGCGCCTTCAAAGCCCAGCCATTGTTTGTGGGCGCTGAGGCTGAGTTGGCTTTGTGTGGCCATGCCCACCGTAGCCGGATTGAGCAGCAACTCGTAGTCGCGGTAGTTCAGGTTCCCCTGTTCGTCGAAATGCGGTTGCGCCACGCTTGTGAAGGTGTTACACAGCAATACGGATGTGGCTATTGTAGTTATAATTTTTTTCATTTTTTTTAAATTTTCTGTCGCAGTTTAATATTTGATAACTACAAATCCTTTTTTCACACTCCCCGATTTTTGGGCAGACAGGGTGTAGAAATAGGTGCCGGCAGGCATTTTGTTTCCCGAGTGCGGGCCGGTGCCGGCCGTTCCGTCCCAATTGTTTTGGTAGTTGGATGAGCGGTAGTGCACCTGTCCCGAGCGGTCGAATACGGTGAGGGTGTAAGTGTCGCGGTTATCGAGCGCGCACACGAAATAATCGTTGACGCCGTCGCC
>JAIRMK010000169.1 GCA_031258755.1 Prevotellaceae bacterium | reverse complement strand
TCCTTAAGCTTTGGTTAAAAAAACATAGAATTGATTGGGCTTAAGGAAAGGAAGCCGCCCCAAGCATTGGAGCGGCTTGTACGTTTTCAGGCATACTCCACAATCAACTTGGGGTCTATTTGCAGGGAGTGGTATAACCGTTTGGCTATGCGCATAGATATTGGTCGTTTCCCGCACATTATTTGAGAAAGGGTGGGTTCATTTATTCCTATAAGCTCCGCCACGTCTTTTTGTTTTAAATCTTTGGCATACATCGTGTCCTCGATATTCTTTATTAATGGCGATTTTTCTCGTATTTTAAGATGTTTGAATTGAATATGTTCCTTTTCATACCGCGCCCCCAGTATGCCAAGCCTGCCGATTTCGCGCACATATTCATTATCGACGTCGGATTCTAATACACCTTTTTCCGTGGCTTCCTCAATAAGTTTGTCTACCCGGTTGCGGACGGCGTCGTACTGCTCCTTTGTTTCGATTTTTGTTAGTGTTTGCAAATTCATATTTAACTATCTCCATCCTTATTTTCGCTTTACAAAAGTATAAATAAATTATAATATATGAAAACTTTTTATTAAAAGTAATAATTCAAGTAAAAATACAATGTAATATGTGATTTTTATTTCCAAATTTTTCATAATGGCAATCAAGGTCTTATGGATTTCCGGCCGGGCGCCCTTTCTTGTTTTTCAAAGAAAAGTAAAAAAATGTTCAAATCTTGTTTGTAAATTCCGAAAATCTTACTACCTTTGCAACCCGCTTTTTCTGTGTGAAACTGCGTATGTGTTTATTATTATGATATTTAGTGAAATAGTGCGGGTTTTATTCGGCTATTTGTGTTACGTTAAACGTTTAGAAGACAATGTTACAACCTAAAAAAACCAAGTTCAGAAGGCAGCAGAAAGGCCGTATGAAAGGAATTGCCCACCGGGGACACGAACTCTCGTTCGGCTCGTTCGGCATTAAAACGATGGAAGAATGTTGGCTCACCGGCCAGCAGATTGAAGCTGCCCGTCAGGCTGTGGTACGTTACATGAAGCGTGAAGGCCAGATATGGATTCGCGTATTTCCCGATAAACCCTTTACCAAGAAACCCGCCGAAGTGCGGATGGGTAAAGGAAAAGGCGCCCCCGAAGGATTTGTTTGTCCTGTTACGCCGGGGCGCATTTTAATTGAGGCCGAAGGCGTTCCAATCAACGTGGCAAAAGAAGCACTGCGTCTCGGCGCGCAAAAATTACCGGTCACTACAAAGTTTATAGTACGTAGAGATTATACCGAATAAAACAATTTTAATCATGAAAGCTGCTGAAATACGCGAATTATCGGTGAAAGACCTGCAAGAACGCATTGAGACGGAGAAAGCCAACTATGTGCGCATGAGGCTCAATCATGCCGTGTCGCCCATCGAGGACATGTCGAAGATAGGTAAAACACGCAGAGACATTGCACGGATGCTCACCGTTTTGAGCCAAAAAGAAAAAAACGAGAACAACAAATAACGGTTTCCGATGGAAAGAAATCTTCGTAAAGAAAGAACAGGGCTGGTGGTAAGCAACAAGATGCAAAAGTCGATTGTTGTGGCTGTACGGCGTAAAGTAAAGCACCCCATTTACGGTAAATTCGTAAATAAAACCACAAAGTTTGTAGCGCATGATGAGAAGAATGAGTGCAGCGAAGGCGATACGGTACGCATCATGGAGACGCGCCCGTTGAGCAAAACAAAACGCTGGCGATTAGTAGAAATAGTAGAAAAAGTGAAATAGCCATGATACAACAAGAAACACGCTTACAGGTGGCTGACAACAGCGGGGCGAAGGAAGTGCTTTGCATCCGCGTGCTGGGGGGAACGCGCCGCCGCTATGCCGGCATAGGCGACAAAATTGTGGTGGCCGTGAAAAGCGCGATGCCCGGCGGGGAAGCAAAAAAAGGCTCCGTGTCAAAAGCCGTGGTGGTGCGCACGAAAAAAGAAATCCGCCGCGCCGACGGTTCCTACATCCGTTTTGACGAGAACGCCTGCGTGCTGCTCAATGCACAGGGCGAAGTGCGCGGAACGCGCATCTTCGGGCCGGTGGCCCGCGAACTGCGCGAAAATTACATGAAGATTGTTTCATTAGCGCCGGAGGTACTGTAAAATGAAACGTTGTTTTGTATGCATAATAGGTTGTTTGATCATCATGATGATGTTTTCTTGTCAAAAAGGAGAAAATACATCTTTGTTGGATGTAGTAGAGACGGAACAGCCTGTTTCTACTATTATTTCTGATGCCGCCTTTTTTGCGTACAAAAACAGGGAAGATTCTTTAAAAGTCAGGATCATTGCGGCATTAAAATATAAAGATGAACAAAGCAGCGGCATAGTACAACAGTCCGTAGAGTTTTATGGGCAACCGTTATGGGATGAGAGCGAAAGTGTAACAGTAGATTCTGCGGTGCGTATTTTAGTGCCCATGTATGATTCTTTGGCAAAGGATATAGTCGGTTTATGGTGCTTTGACAATTGTTTGGATAGTGATACTGTGTATTATGGAATGTCAGCGGCGCCATTAGCATTAAGTGATACTGCTTTTGCGCTGGATTTAAATTTATTGTACGATTATTTCCGGTTTAAATTAGGGTTGCCTACAGAGCGGAAGAATGTGAGATTTGAAATTCAAGAAAATAATAACATAGGTGCTGCTTCTTCGGGTGATATCCGTCCAAATATGATCGTATCAATTTGTTCAACAATGTGCGGGTATGTTAGTGTAGGCGACGGGGAATGGGTAGAAAAAGGTTGCATAACAACTTGTGAATACTATTCAATGCCTACCTATTATTATGTTGAAAGTGTATATATAGGCGACTTCGACTCTGGTGGTGGCGGCGGCGGTAGTGGCAATAACAATAATAGTAATAACAATCAAACGAGCACCTATACGATTACCGTGTCTGCGACCACGGGCGGTATGGCTACAGGCGGGGGCACATTTCCGGGAGGAAAATTAATTTCTATTTCCGCACAGGCGATGAAGGAAGATTATGTATTTGAGCACTGGATGTTAAATGGAAGCGTGGTTTCTACGGATCACACCTATGCGCTGACTGTAAGCCAGAATCAGACCTATGTGGCTAAGTTTATTACGAAAGATTGCTATAAGGCAAAACAAATGGCGCAAGATGCCATATTAAATGGTGCGGCTAATCTTTTAAAAGGTGAAGCGCAAACAAAATCGAATGAAGTAGCGAGATTTGGGGCTTTTTATAATGGTATGAATACAACAGGCAGCAGAGAAGGTATTACGGGAGAAGCAGGTTTTCCAAATCTGAATGGCGGAACTTACAATTGGATGTTTCATTCTCACCCGTCAGGCGCCGGTATTATATTTTCCGGCCGGGATTTAATGTCGTTATACCAGATTTATGCTGGCCATCTATATACAAATTTGTCTTCCTTTTTGTTTGGTGTGGTAAACCACCTGGGCAGTGGTTATGCGCTGGCTATTACCGACCCGTTTTTATTCGAACAATTTGCCCAAGAGTACAGGTTGGGGAGTGGTAACCCTGAATATATTATGAAAATGATAGATGATAAAATTAGTTTATATAATGTTTCAGAGGCAGAAAAACGTTTTACCAAATTTATCAACGGCTCAGGGTTATCGTTATGGAAAGTAGATAACATCAGATATTCTCAAAACACATGGGATGCTGTTAAATATAATACTAAAACAAAACGAATAACCACACAACCGTGTGATTAAATAATATATGACTATGAAGAAGATTTTGATAATTATTAGCTTGTGTTGTGGCGCAATATTGCTGAGCGCCCAAGGGCAATTTATTCCTATTGACACAGACGTACCGGAATCTTTTAGCAAGAATTTGGACGCCTATGTAGGCACGTGGGAATACCGTGCGGGCGCCGATGTGTTCAGGATCGTGTTAAAAAAAGATAAAGACTACCATGATTATGACGGAACATATTTAAACGAGCGGATTTACGGCGGACATGTGTATGTCCGCGATGGGGAGGTGGTATCGGATTGTATCCAAATAGTAGAAGAATCTACCACGTTTGATTATAAAATCATGAGTATTTCTGCCAATAATGCGGAACTTGATGAAGAAAACGTAGATCCCAATGAACTTCGTTTGGCTTTTAGGGACAGGATTAAAAATAAAAGGGGCATGGGAACATTGACACTTATTCCGGGCACCCCTGCGCAACTGCATTGGAAAATAATGCGAGAACCGGAGGGCGTAGTTTTATTGAAGCCGGGAGAAGAGCTTCGAGAAAGAGACCCCACGTGGTCGGTGCCCAAAGATGTAATACTAACGAAAGTAGAATGATGTTTATAATTATGAATAAGAAACTACATATTAAAAAAGGCGATACCGTGTATGTGAATGCCGGCGACGACCGCGGGAAAACCGGCAAGGTGCTGGAAGTATTGCCCGCCAAGAACCGTGCGATTGTGGAAGGTATCAACTTAGTGAGCAAACACACCAAGCCGAGCGCCAAACACCCGCAAGGCGGTATTATCAAACAGGAAGCTACCATACACCTTTCGAACTTGCAGGTGGTTGACCCTTCACAGGGAGGGCCTACGCGCATCGGCCGCCGCCTGAACGACAAAGGAAAATTAGTACGCTACGCGAAAAAATCGGGAGAGGAGATTAAATAATGGCAAAGAAAGAAGGAGCAAAAGCAACAGGAGCGCAACAACCTGTGCCCTCGGGATACATTCCGGCTCTGCAAAAAAAGTACAAAGAAGAAATTGTTGCCGCGCTGATGAAGGAATTTAATTACAAATCGGTAATGCAAGTTCCGCGCCTCGAAAAAATCACCATTAACCAGGGTGTGGGCGCCGCCGTAAGCGATAAAAAGCTGATTGAAGTGGCGCAAAATGAACTGACCGCGATTGCCGGCCAGAAAGCCATTCAAACTTTTTCAAAGAAGGATATTTCAAACTTCAAACTGCGCAGGGGCATGCCCATCGGGGTGAAAGTGACGTTGCGCCGTGCGAAAATGTATGAGTTTTTAGACCGCCTGGTATCGGTGTCATTGCCCCGTATCCGCGACTTTCAAGGTATTACCGACAAGTTCGACGGACGCGGCAATTACTCGTTGGGCATCAAGGAACAAATCATTTTCCCTGAAATTGACATTGATAAAATTACGAAAATCCTCGGCATGGAAATTTCGTTCGTAACCACCGCCGGGAATGATAAAGAAGCATATGCACTGCTTCGCGGATTCGGATTACCTTTTAAAAACGCTAACAAAAAGTAAACTATGGCAAAAGAATCAATGAAAGCACGCGAAGTGAAACGTGCAAAGTTAGCGGCGAAATATGCAGAAAAACGCAAAGCCCTGAAGGAAGCGGGCGACTACGCCGGGTTGGCCAAATTGCCCAGAAATGCAAGCCCTGTTCGTTTACACAACCGTTGTTCGCTTACCGGCCGCCCAAAAGGTTACATGCGTATATTCGGCATCAGCCGTATCCAATTCCGCGAGATGGCCAGCAAAGGCCTGATCCCGGGTGTGCGCAAAGCAAGCTGGTAAAAAACTCTTAACTCTTAGTTCTTAACTCTTAACTAATAAAGGATATCGGGCGCAGGAGCGCTGAAATTAAAAAAACAAAACAATGACTGATCCAATAGCAGACTTTCTCACAAGAATTCGCAATGCAGTGAATGTCGGACATAAGGTAGTGGAAATTCCCGCTTCGAAAATGAAACTGGAACTTACCCGCATTCTGCATGAAAAAGGCTACATCCTGGCCTACAAAATCATTGAAGGCAATCCTTCGAACACCATTAAAATTGCATTGAAATATCATCCCGACACGAAACGGCCGGCGATTAAAAAGTTGCAGCGCATCAGCACACCGGGCTTGCGTCAATACACCGATGTGCAAAACATGCCGCGCGTGTTGAACGGCTTGGGTATCGCCATCCTGTCCACCTCCAAAGGCATTATGACCGATAAGGAAGCGGTGGTACAGAATGTGGGCGGCGAAGTGATTTGTTATGTGTATTAGAACACAGACTAATAGATAATAGATTAATAGATAATAGATTTAATTAAAAACAAATGTCACGGATAGGAAAATTACCTGTAAACCTGCCACAAGGGGTAACCATAAAGGTGAATCCCGGGAATGTGGTTGCGGTTAAAGGCCCGCTCGGTGAATTGCAGCAGAAAGTAGATGCTGACATTTCGGTGACCGTAGAGGGAAATGTGGTTACGGTGAAACGCCCTACCGACCAGCCCCGCCACCGCTCGATGCACGGTCTCTACCGCGCGTTGATTGCGAACATGGTGAAGGGCGTGTCGGAAGGATACACCATTCAACAGGAGTTGGTGGGCGTGGGTTACCGGGTGGAAGTAAAAGGCCAGGTGCTGGAGTTCAGCCTGGGCTACTCGCACGATATTCATTTCGAAATACCGAAAGAAGTAAAGGCGGTGGCCGAAGCGGTGAAGAAGGGGACAAACCCCACGCTGACGCTGAAAAGTCACGACAAGCAATTGATTGGACAGGTAGCGGCGAAAATTCGTTCGTTGCGCAAACCTGAGCCGTATAAAGGAAAAGGTATTAAATTTGTGGGCGAGCAACTTCGCCGGAAAGCCGGAAAGTCGGCCAGTGCAAAATAACAGGGAGGACGCATTATGGCAATATCAAAAACTGAAAGAAGACAGAGAATCAGATACCGCATCCGCAAGGTGGTTAGCGGTACGGCGCAACGTCCCCGCATGTCGGTGTTTCGCAGCAACAAATCTATATACGTACAATTTATCGACGATGTGGCCGGCGTCACGTTGGCTGCCGCCTCTTCGCGCGATAAATCGCTGGCCGACGCCGTGAAAGGCAAACCGGGCGCCGAAGTGGCCAAATTGGTGGGCAAGCTGGCCGCCGAACGTGCTGCGGAAAAGGGTATCACCACCGTGTCGTTCGACCGTGGCGGGTATCTGTATCATGGAAGAGTAAAAAATTTAGCAGACGCCGCCCGCGAAGGGGGTCTTAAATTCTAAATAGACACTATGACGACAAACGTAAAAAAAGTAAAGACTACCGACTTGGAGTTGAAAGACCGTCTGGTGGCCATCCAACGGGTTACGAAGGTAACCAAGGGGGGACGCCATTTCAGCTTTGCCGCCATCGTGGTGGTGGGCGATGAAAACGGAGTAGTAGGTTATGGCTTGGGAAAAGCCGGCGAGGTGACTTCGGCCATTTCCAAAGGCATTGAAGACGCCAAGAAAAATCTGGTGAAAATTCCGTTGAATAAACGCACCATTCCGCATGAGCAAACCGCTAAATTCGGCGGGGCGCAAGTGTTTATGAAACCTGCGGCCGAAGGTACCGGCGTGAAGGCGGGAGGCGCTATGCGCGCGGTATTTGAAAGTGTGGGCATTCACGATGTATTGGCCAAATCGAAAGGCTCGTCGAACCCGCACAACTTGGTAAAAGCTACCGTAAACGCGTTGCTCGAACTGCGCGACGCTTATACCGTAGCCGGCGTACGCGGCGTGCCCATGCAAAAAGTATTTAAAGGATAGGAGACAGCGACTATGGCAAAAGTGAAGATTACACAAGTGAGAAGTAAAAACGGCGCGACCGAACG
>JAIRMK010000127.1 GCA_031258755.1 Prevotellaceae bacterium | reverse complement strand
TTTGCCTCTGCCATTGGATTACTCATAGTGTATCATTTTTTCGGTTCAATTAAAAATAATACTTCTTGAGCTATTTACAATGGCTTTTTTTATTTATCCCCTTAACTTGATGACATTGGCAGCTATCTCGTCATCATGTGTGGTGCATAATGCCGGTCGGATAGGAAAAAACAATTAAAAATTAAAAATGAACAATAAAAATGACATAAACGAAAAAATATATAAGTTAAATTAAAAAATAAAAAAAATGAAAACAGTTATAAAAAGAATTTGTTTTTTGCAGTTATTGGGTGTATTACCCAAACTGCCTTTGCACAGGGTGCGGAAGTCTGCCAGGGCGCCGCATATACGATAGCCGATGCGGTTTCGGCATCGGCGGGTTCGGAATACCGTTGGGTGGAGAATGGGAATGTGCTTTCGGGTACCGGCCAGGCCACCTATACTGTGCCGGCCGACAAGCCGGTCGGGATTTATACGTATATCAGGCAGTCGAAGTCGTCGGAATGTGATGAATGGCAGTCGTCGAATGAGTTTACGGTGACGGTGTTTGCCTGTACGTTCACGGCGGGATCGGCTACCGGCGCTACGGCTATTTTCACCGACCCGCGTGATGGGAAAAAGTATAAAACAGTGGTGATGCCTGATGGTAAGACATGGTTTGGGCAGAACTTGAATTATACGAAAGATTTGACGTATAATGCTTATGTAGCAGAGGCGAATGGTAAGCAGTTTACATCTACAGCGATTGGTGTTCCGGCGATTGGCTCGTATTGGTGTCCGCCGCAGTATTGGGTGAATGGTGTTGCGACTGTTCCGGTTGTGTCTGGCGATGAGTCGGCGTGTAATACGTATGGTGCGTTATATACGTGGGAAACGGCGATGATGGTGGACGGAAAGTATTCGGATGAAGCGAAGAGCGGTAGTGCGTGGGAGGAGTCGTGGGTGTCGGGTAATTATTTCGGCTCGGGAGCGCCCGGTGCTACGGCGAATGCCGATAAGAATAATGCACGTGGATAGACTAAATCCAAAGGTGGAGGTAGGGGGATATGTCCTATGAGTTGGCATGTTCCTACTGACCGTGAATGGGCGAACTTGTTGGATAAGGTGGAAGGGAATACGACTTATACGGTGCAGACCGGTACTGGTTGGTGGGGTACAGATGCAGGGAAGAAGATGAAATCTGCGGGTACGTTTACTGGTACAGATCCTGGTGATGGGTCGTGGTTGGATCATGCTAATCGAGGGGACAATACGTCTGGTTTCGGCGCGGTGCCCGCCGGGTACCGCCGCGACAATGGTTTGTATTTCAACGGTCGAAGTATCAATGTCAATTATTGGAGTTCGTCTGTGGGTAGTAGCGGCAATGCATGGTATCGGTACTTCGATTGTACTCACGCCCGGGCGGCCCGCTACCTCAACCCTCGTTCGCTCGGTTTTTCCGTGCGCTGCGTGAAGGATTAATGGTTAATGATTAATGTTTAGTGTTTAGTGATTATATAAAACGCAACTGAAAGTTACACAAAATAGGTTTATATTTGACAGCGTATTAGTGCGTTACGAAAGTTATTTGTGTAAATATTTATTGGACTTTATATAATGGAAACGGATAATAGACATAAACATTATTCATTGTTAACTGTTCATTGTTCATTAACAGAGGCGTTCACATTCCGGCAGGAATGTATCGCTCGGTAGAAGATGTCGCCTCGGCGGATTACCGCATCCCGCCGGGATGCGTCCCTTCGGCGTCAGGTTACATTCCTACGGAACGTAGGTGTTGTGGGGGGTACGGCATTTCTACCGAGCGATGCATCCCGATGGGATGCAAAGTAGCGGTAGGCAGGGGCAGGAGAAAGGAATGATTAATGGTTAGTGATTAATGGTTAATGAAAAGGCAAATGTGCTAAGTGTCAGAGGCTAATGGAATTTTGGAATCTTGGGATGTTTTTGTCTAATATCTAAAAGTCTAACATCTATTATCTATGCGCTAATAAACACAACAATAAATAAATTGGGTTGAAAAAATGTTTCTTCTGCAAATCCTGTGTCTTTTGAGCAAAAAGAGGCAATCTTGCAGGCCTGAAACAAGAAAGCGGCTGTTCAAGCTTTTTTATTGCCCTGTCCAAACAGGAATTGTATTATTCGATTTTTTCCTGTACATTTGTAGGAGAAAAATTCGACTTACGGCAAGAAACAGGAATGCGACTACTTACACCTACCGAAATCACACAATTGGAACAGCAGGGCTGCGCGGCCGAGTGCTGGCGGCAGGTGCAGGTAGCCGACGCGTTTCGGCCCGACCACCTGCACCGCGTGAAATTCACCGGAACCAACACCCTCGGGAAATTTGAAACCGAAGTAACCCTTTCCGGCGGGATGAGGCGCCACACCGGCATCACCGATGCGTGGCTCCACAACTGCACGGTGGGCAACAACGTATTTATACAAAAGGTGTGCGACTACATCGCGAATTACGTGATTGAAGACGACGTGGTGATTTTCGACATGGAACTGCTGGTGGTGGAAGGGGATACCACGTTCGGGAACGGCATAAAGGTGGAAACGGTGAGCGAGGTGGGCGCGCGCGGCGTGATGATATATAATGAACTGTCGGCGCATTTGGCGTACATCCTGGCGAGCTACCGTCACCGGCCGCAACTGGTGGAAAACATCGAGAAGCTAATCGCCGCTTACAGCGAAACGCAACGCGCCGCTGTGGGACGGGTGTCTGCCGGCGCCCGGCTGCTGCGCTGCGATACGCTGATGAATGTGAACATAGGCGAATATGCGGTACTCGAAGGCGCACGACTGCTGAAAAACGGCACCATCAACAGCGAAAAAGCCGACCCGGTGTATATCGGCGACGGCTGCGAACTGGAAAACTTTATCGTGTGCGCGGGCGCTGTGGTGCAGAACGCCACCCTGGTGTCGAACAGTTTTATCGGACAGGGCTGCCTGCTCGACAAGCACTATTCGGTGGTACAGTCGTTGTTCTTCGCCAACTGCCAGGGCTTCCACGGCGAGGCCACCTCAATATTTGCGGGGCCCTACACCGTCACGCATCACAAATCAACGCTGCTCATTGCCGGCCTGTTCTCGTTCATGAACGCGGGCAGCGGCTCCAACCAGAGCAACCACCTTTACAAATTGGGGCCTATTCATCACGGCTTCATGGAGCGGGGCGCCAAAACCACCAGCAACTCCTATATCCTGTGGCCGGCGCGGATAGGCGCTTTCACGCTAATCATGGGGCGGCATTTCAACCACCCCAACGTGACAGACTTCCCTTTTTCATACCTTGTGGAACACGATGGCCACTCCTACCTGGCGCCCGCCGTGAACCTGCGCAGCATCGGCACCGTGCGCGATGCACAAAAATGGCCGAAACGCGACCGCCGGAAACTGAAAACGCCGCTCGACCACATCAACTACAACCTCCTGAGCCCTTACACCATCGGCAAAGTAATGAGAGGCTCCGAATTGTTGACGGCCATGCAGGAAGACAAAAAAACAGCGCTGCACGATTATAACGGCGTGAAAATTGAAGCGCGGGTGCTGGAACGCGGCATAACGCTCTACGGCCACGTGATAAATAAGTTCCTCGGCAATTCCGTCATTTCGCGCCTCAGCAAATCGGACGCCGCCCTGACGCAGGACGAAATACGCCGGCTGCTGCGGAAAGACACGGAAACAGGCAGCGGGAAATGGGTAGACATCGCCGGACTGATATGCCCGGCGGCCGCCCTGAATGAAATGCTCGACAAGGTGGAAAGCGGACAATACAGCCTGAGCGAAATCAGCAACGACTTTGAACGGCTGCACCGGCAGTATTACAGCTACGAATGGACGTGGGCGTATGAAGTCCTGGAACGCCTGTACGGAAAGGCGCCCGACGCCTTCACCGCGCACGACGTGGCCGGCATTGTAGAGAAATGGCTGCACAGCGTGCTGGCCATTGACCAAATGCTGTATGAAGACGCCAGGAAAGAATTTACGCTGGGCAAGATGGCCGGCTATGGCGCCGACGGCGACGAAGAACACAAGGAAAAAGATTTCGAAAATGTGCGCGGCCTCTTCCACACCAACGATATTGTGCTGGCCATTAAAGCGCACATGAAAGAAAAGGAACGGCTCGGACAAAGTATTATTCAACGGATAGCGTAATGGAAGATTTTTTTTCATTTTTTGATGTAAACCACGTATTGCTTCGTCTCGACGGGCGCGAAGTGAGCATACCGGAAGCGTTGGCCACACTGTGCGGCCTCGCCTGTGTGTTCCTGGCCATGCGTGCCAAAGTGCTTAACTTTTGGGTGGGATACCTGTACAACGTACTGCTCTTCGCCCTGTTTCTTCAAAAAGGATTATACTCGAGCATGCTGGTGCAGCCCGTCTCCTTAGCCATTAACGCCTTCGGCCATTACCGCTGGACACATCCGCACAAAGAAGAAGAAACCCGGAAACATCAGCTAAAAATCACGATACTGTCGGCGCAGCAGCGTACGGTCATTCTCCTGATATGGGGAGCGCTCATTGCCGTGTGGGGCTTTGTGATGTCGCAATTGGGCGCGTGGATGCCGTGGATATTCGAGCCTGCGCAACTTCCCTACCTGGATGCGCTGGTGATGATGTCAGTCCTTACCGCGCAGCTGCTGGCCGCGCAGAAAAAGTTAGACACCTGGGGCATGTGGACGGTGGTAAACCTTACCAACATTACCCTGTACCTGTTGCGCGGCCTGGTGTTCATGCCTTTTGTGAGCGCCGCCTACATGGTGATGGCCATGTTCGGATTTAGAATATGGTACAGGAAATATAAAAATGAAACCGCAGGAAATGACTGAAACACTATTAACAGTAAAAGATTTGCACGTGTCGACAGGCGACCGTGAGATACTGAAAGGAATAAACCTTACGGTGCGCGCCGGTGAAGTGCACGCCATCATGGGGCCTAATGGCTCGGGCAAGAGCACCCTGTCGGTGGTGCTGGCCGGACGCGAAACCTACACCGTAACGGCGGGCTCGGCCACCTTTCACGGCCGCGACCTGCTCACCATGCCGCCCGAAGCCCGCGCCCACGAAGGCCTGTTCCTCGGCTTTCAATATCCGGTGGAAATTCCCGGCGTGAGCAACGTGAACTTCATGAAAGCCGCCATCAACGAGAAACGCAAATACGCGGGGCTCGAGCCCCTGTCGGCAGCCGAGTACCTGAAACTGATGCGTGAGAAAATGGCCATCGTAGAAATGGACCCCACGTTTTCGTCGCGCGGCGTGAATGTGGGCTTTTCGGGTGGCGAAAAGAAGCGCAACGAGATTTTTCAGATGGCCATGCTGGAACCCGAACTGGCCATACTCGACGAAACCGACAGCGGCCTCGATGTAGATGCGCTGCGCATTGTGGCGGGCGGCGTCAACAAACTGAAAACGCCGCACAACGCCTTTATCGTCATCACACACTACCAGCGCCTGCTCGATTACATTGTGCCCGACGTGGTGCACGTGCTCTACGACGGCCGGATTATCAAAACCGCCGGCGCAGCGCTGGCGCTCGAAGTAGAAGAAAAAGGATACGACTGGTTAAAACAATAAGATATGATGCAGATTGATTTTTCAAAAATTCCCGAACCGCTCATAAAAAAAAGCAAAGGCGAACTGAACGCCTCTATCGTGCTGTTTAAAGCCGTGCACTACAAATGGCTCATCAAATTAGGCCGGGTGACAATCCCCTACGTCCTCTGGATACCCGGCGTGAAATGGGCGATTAAGAAAACCGTGTTCAGACATTTTTGCGGTGGCGAAACGTTGACCGAAACAAAAAATGTGGTGGAAAACTTAGCCAGATACCACGTCAACGCCATCTCCGATTATTCGGCGGAACAGGCCGGCACCCGCGAGAAGCAGGAAGAAACAAAAAAGAACATCCTGGAATCTATCCAATTTGCCGGGACGCAGAAAAACGTGCCTTTCGCCTGTGTGAAAATTACCGGGATATGCGCCCGGCCGCTGCTGGAAAAAATATCGGCCAACGCGCCGCTCACCGAAGAGGAAACAACGATGAAACACGACTTCCTGGAACGCCTCGACACGCTTTGCGCCGCCGCCGCACAACAGGGGAAGAAATTTTTCATCGATGCCGAAGAAACATGGATTAACCCGGCCATCAACGAAGCCGCCGAGATGATGATGGCGAAATACAACAGGGAAAAACATGTGGTATATACCACCATCCAGTTTTATACGAAAGACAGCGTGGCCTACCTGCAACGCCTCATCGACACGGCGCCCTACAAAGTAGCGTTGAAACTGGTGCGCGGCGCGTATCACGAACAGGAAAACGAACGGGCGGAGAAAATGGGCTATCCCACGCCCATTGTGGAGAGCAAAGCAGCCGCCGACGCTTCTTACAACGCAGGCCTGCGCCTCTGTATCGACCATCTTGACAAGGTGTCGTTTTGCGCCGCCACGCACAATGCGGAAAGCCTGTCGCTCCTCATCAGGATGATGGAAGAACGGCACATCAGCGCCAACAGCGACGTCATCTCTTTCTCGCAACTCTACGGCATGCGTGATAACCTCACCTACAACCTCGCCGAACAGGGATACAACGTGTCGAAATACATCCCCTACGGGCCGGTGAGAGAAACCCTGCCTTACCTCATCCGCCGCGCCGAGGAAAATGCGGGCATCGGCGACCAGATGGGCGAAGAACTGCAACTCTTGCAGCGGGCGAAAAAAGAGAAAAAAACAAACTCCTGAACCGCCGTTTATGGCCGTATGACGTCCAGATTAATCGAGCCGCGAATACCCCAAACATAATTATATCGGTCGTGAGTACCCACAAACACGCCTGCACCCAGGAGTTCGTCGAGGGATATGCCGTAACCGGCTTCCACATAATGCCGCCTTTGCGGCTCCAACAAATACGACAGGTAGAGATCTTCGCCAAACAGCATGGATTCGAGGAACGGCAAACGTTTTATCAGCAGATAGGGCGCGGAATAGTGTGCTTTTGCCCCCACATACCACTGGTTTGTGCTGTGGGTATAGCCGGGCAGTAACTGGTACCCTTGGCTGATGTCGTGGTTCATTGAAAACCCGGCGTCGTTGGCATAAAAATGTTTGAAGTCGGCAAACGACATACTTTTTGTATTGAAAAATTTTCCTGTTTCCACAGCATAAGTAAATCGATTGAAATAACCGAACCGGAAAGTTTGCGTGATGTGGAATTTCAGGAAATCGAAGTCCGATATGCTGTGAAACACGTCGGGAATACCCTTGTGCCAGGTTAATGAAAAAGTCGGATAATCGGAATAATCCATAATTTTACGCCCCCGCCGTATATGGTAATAATATTGCGGCGTATAACGTAAAGACAATTCCGCAAGCGCCGCTTTATTGTCGGCCGTTAGTGCGGGATTGCTTTCCACTGCGGCATGGCGCGGCATATTGGGACGAAATTCGCGGGTATTGAAATAGAAAAAAGAATGGTTGCTATTGTTCTGCATGGCTCGCCGATCGCTCCATTGCAGGCCGGTGTAAAATTCCAGCCCGTTTGCAATATCGATGCGATGAATGATGCGTATAAAATTATCGAGGTAAAAAGCGGCGTAATTTACCCTGAAAAGGATGGAAGAGTAAAGGTTTACCATACCCACGCCGGCGTCTCCGGCGAAATCTTTTGTGCGTTGTCCGCCTTCTATTCCCCAATAAGCGCGTAATTTCGGCGCATAAAGATGCCGCAGGGAAGTCTCCCACATAAAAGCTTCGCGACTGAACGCCCAGGCGCCAAAAACTTTGGCCTGTATCCGCTGTTGGTTCTTGAACCGTTTGTTCAGGCTGCCGCCCAATCCGTAAATATAGCCGTCTACGGTATTATAATCCACGGCCGACATTCCTATTAACCCATTAAAAGTAAGGAAAAGCGAAGAGTCGATGCGGTAAGTGTGTCCCATTGCCAGTTCGCTGAACAGGTCGCGCGACTTCTTTTTCGTGGTGTCTTTCCCGGTAGCTACCGCCACGATAGAGTCATTTTTCCGGTAAGTAATAAGCTCGTCTGCCACCAGCGGCATAGGCCTGACGGTATTCCAGAACGTACTGTCGGTGCGGCGTGCACTGCTGTCAACCGTGAACACATAATTGTCGCGGATTTCCAATGTTTTCTTTTCACCCTTTTCTGTGCGCTCCTCCTCTTCGGCTATGGCCGCTACTTGCTGTTGCAACCGCGCCGCCTTTCGCATATCGCGCTGCTTCAAATTTTCTTTGCTGAGCAATTCGTCCACCTCCGCTTGCAATTTCTCCTTCTTCGGGTTGGCTTTGGGCTTCAAGGTGTCGGCGCGGGCAGTCACTGCCGGTTCCCGCCTGATTTTTTCATTGGGCGCTACATGCTGATATTTCACCGACCCTGTCATATTGCCGGAACCTTTCAATCCCATGACGGACAAATTTATTTCGGCAATGTATGACACCGGCAGAAAAATATCGTTGTCCACCTCGCCGTACTGTTGCTGTATGCGGACGGTGCCGAATGTGGTGCTTTGCAATAAATCCACACTATAAATATTCCACGTTTTATCCACGATGTACAGGTATCCCGACAGGAGTTCCTGGCTTTTCCGCCGCGGGGTTACTTTGATTTTATTCACCATGCGGTCGCCCACCTCCATGCTGCCCTCGTATAAAAACCTGTAATTTGAAAAAGCCACCGGCGCAAGCGGTAATGAAGGGTTTGCGCTGTAGACATCGAAACGGGTAAGTCCTACGTTCAAATCGTCTTCGTCAAATTCCATTCCCGCCAAATCTTTCAGGTTAATGCTGGACGCGTTGATTACCGACTTCACACGTTGTTCATAATGATCGGGCATGGTAAATTTTATTTCGTTGATGCTTTCCTGCAGGATGGTTGCATTGGTCAATTTTTTCCTGTCGTCTTTTTTTACCATCATCCCCACCAATCCTTTTATTTGGTCGATATGTATTTTTGTTTTCAGATATACGTCGGCGGTGTATTCCTTCACGATATTCCGGTAATAAGGCGCCATGGCAATGGCGTGCCGTATAATGGTTGCAGCAAGGTTTTCCGGATCGATGTCAATCAACACATCGGGTAGCTGATAGGTTTTTTCGGACAGAATAAAGAGAAAGCCTTCGGTTTGCGGCAAAGTAACCTCGCGGCGGAGCGCTTCATATCCCATGGATTGTATGACCAGCGAGTAAGTGCCTGCCGGCATTTTTATTTCAAAATCTCCGTTTTCATTGGTCGATATGCCCTGTTGGGTATTCCTGATGTAAACAGTGGCATAAGCGATACCCCGGCCGTTTCCATCGGCCACATGCCCTTTCAACGATTGCGCAAACGATACGGCCGGTAAAAGCAAGGCAGGGAATAAAATCCAAAAAAAACGACAAATCATATAATATAGTCTCAAAAGTATTATCTTTGCAAAGATAATATAATTTATATATTCGACATGACTGTTCGAAAAGTTCGTGTACGTTTTGCGCCCAGCCCCACGGGGCCTTTGCATATCGGGGGGGTGCGCACGGCGTTGTTCAATTATTTGTTTGCCCGCCGGCATGGCGGCGATTTTATAATCCGCATTGAAGATACCGATAGCGGGCGTTTTGTGCCGGGCGCCGAAGAATACATCGTCAGGGCGTTGGCATGGTGCAACATTCTTCCCAACGAAGGATTAACTTCCGAAGGAAGCGTCGCGGAAAAACCGGACGCAAAAAATCCCCATGCGCCTTACCGGCAATCGCAACGCAAGGCATTGTACCGGAAATATGCCGAACAGTTGGTGGAAAGCGGGCATGCCTACTACGCGTTCGATACGCCGGAGACGCTGGACGCTTTACGGAAAGAAGCGGAAACGAAGAAAGAAACATTCATTTATAATCATGCGGTGCGCACACGGCTGCAAACGTCGCTGGTGATGCCTGCCGGTGAAGTGGCTGCCCGATTGCAACAGGACAGGCACTGGGTGGTGCGCTTTAAAATGCCCGAAAGCCGCGAAGTGAACATGCATGACCTGATTCGCGGCGATGTAACGGTAAACACCGCCACGCTCGACGACAAGGTGTTGTGGAAAGCCGCCGACGGATTGCCTACCTACCACCTGGCCAACATTGTAGATGACCACCTGATGGACATTTCGCACGTAATCAGAGGGGAGGAGTGGCTGCCCTCGTTGCCGTTACACTATTTATTATATGAAGCATTCGGGTGGACGGATACACAGCCCGAATTTGCCCATCTACCCCTGTTACTCAAGCCCGACGGAAAAGGAAAGCTCAGCAAACGCGACGGCGACCGTTTAGGCTTCCCGGTATTTCCGCTGGCGTGGAAAGACCCGCTTAGCGGCGATTTTTCGCGGGGTTACCGGGAAGACGGCTATTTCCCCGAAGCCTTTATCAACCTGCTGGCGCTGTTGGGCTGGAACCCGGGGACCGAACAAGAGTTGTTTTCATTGGAAGAATTGGTGAATTTGTTTGGGCTGGACCGGGTAATAAAATCGGGCGCCAAATTCAACCCCGATAAGGCGAAATGGTTTAATCAGCAAGTGTTGCGGATGAAATCCAATGAAGAGTTGGCGCGACTTTATCAAGAGGAATTGCGCGAACGGGGAATTGTAGCCGCGGATGACTACGTGGCGCAAATATGTGGATTTATTAAGGAGCGGGCTACTTTTGTAAAGGATTTTTGGGATCTTTCGGCTTATTTTTTCGAAGCGCCCACTTCTTATGATGAAAAAGCCGTACGAAAATATTGGAATTCGGAAACGCTGGACTTGATGGAATTATTGGCCGCCACCTTGAAATCCATTGAGCCTTTTACTAATGAAAATATAGAATTTGCTGTAAATAAATGGATTAAGGAAAATAATTTAAATGTGGGCGCGGTGATGAACGCGTTCAGGCTTTGTATTGTAGGGGCTTCAAAGGGGCCGGGTATGTTTGAAATTGCCGCACTTCTTAAAAAAGAAGAAATTTTAAGACGAATGAATTCCGTGATATTGAAAAAAAATCATTATATTTGTCTATTATTTAATAAAAAGTGAGTTTATGGACATTTTTAATCTAAAATGGATATTATTGATCGTCACTTTTATGGTGACTACGAGTATTTCAGCCCAAAATGTCAAGTTTGAA
>JAIRMK010000053.1 GCA_031258755.1 Prevotellaceae bacterium | reverse complement strand
CTGAAAGATTATACTGCCCGCGATGGCCGGCTTGTATGCGACCCTTCCGGCGGCGGGCATGGCAATATCTACACCGACAGGGAATATGCGAACTTCATCCTGCGCTTTGAATTTCAATTGACGCCCGCCGCCAATAACGGATTGGGTATTCGCACCCCGCTTGAGGGCGATGCGGCTTACGTGGGCATGGAATTACAGATACTCGACAATGACGCCGACGTGTACAAAAACCTGGAGATTTACCAGTATCACGGCTCCGTGTATGGCGTGATACCCGCCAAGCGCGGCTTCCTGAAGCCTGTGGGCGACTGGAACACGCAGGAGGTCGTTGCCGATGGCAACCACATTACCGTGACGTTGAACGGCACGGTAATTCTCGACGGTGATATTGCCGAAGCCAGCCACAATTTTACGCAAACCAGGGATAAACTGAACCATCCCGGATTATCGAACAAGAGCGGGCATATCGGCTTTCTCGGACACGGTTCGCCGCTGGCGTTCCGCAACCTGAGGATTAAGGTGCTGAAATAATCGCACTGCGACAAAAAAAATTATGAAAATGAAAATGGTGTTGAAACGCACTTCACGATAACGGCAATGGCGTCGTTTTTGAACTTGTCGACGGCGATGAGTGCGACGCCGCTTTGTTTCAGCAACTCCATATCGAAAAGGTTTTTGCTGCTGCGCAATAAAGCCTCCAGATCGGTGGCCGTGAGTTTTCCCGATGCATACATGCCCGCCCAACGTTGCAGGTTGTCTTTGTTCTGCTCCACAAACCGCTGGGCGTCGGCTTTGGCGTCTGTTGCCACATTGTTCAATGTGCTTTTCAATAAGCCGGCAAGTTCTTCCACAAGGGTGTTTAGAAATTCCGAAAGGTCGATTTTAGCCATGGTAGTTATTGTGCTGATGATTTAATTTTTTTACTCTCCAATCCTGCAATCTTATCAAAGGCCTCCGCCACTAATTTTTTTTCTTCTTCGATATAATACTTTCCGAGCGTCCCTTCTTCTTTCCACCGGTTTAGAAAGCCGCCCAACAGCGCTTTTTCATCCAATAACTTTTCCCACATGGCGGTAGAAATGGCGTTCTTCGGCCTGTTCCTTTCATACTCATACTGTTTTTGCAGGTTGGTTTTCAACGTTGCCACTTCCGTCTTGTGGGCGCTGTAAGGCTCTTCGGCCATGCCCATCACGTTTAACGCGTCTACTTTCAACGACGTGGTTTGCATGTAGGCATGTTGGCTGAATGGCGAGATGACGGCGCAATGGGCAAAGGTCAATAGCATAATGACGGCAAGGCCGGCATTGATTTTTTTAGTGTGTAAAATGTTTTTCATTAACCGGAACGCTTTAGTATTCTATCACAAAGGTAATGAAATTTCAACATCATTTGCAATGCCGGGGAAAAATATTTATTTTTGTATAAATTATGAGATGTTATGGATTTTACGCCTCGTTTGCGTAATGCGGAAAAAGGCAGGGAAATTTTTGACCCGGTACGGAAAAAATATGTAGCGCTAACGCCGGAAGAATGGGTGAGGCAACAACTTGTACATTTTTTAATAAATGAGCAGCAGGTGCCTGTATCATTGATAGGCGTGGAGGTCGTCATTCCGGTTAACAGGCGTAATTTACGCGCCGATGTGATTGTGTATGCCCGCTCCGGGCAACCGTTGCTGCTTGCCGAGTGTAAGGCTGGGGACGTGAAAATTACATCCAAAACATTTATGCAGATTGCCGGATATAACTTGACGTGGCGTGTGCCCTGGCTGGTTGTGAGCAATGGCGTGCAGCTTTATTGTTGTATGTTTAATGTCGCCACCGGGCAATATGATTTTGTAGATAAAGTGCCGGCGTATGGAGAAATGAATAAGGAGGGAAGTTGACAGTTATGAATAAGAAAAACGTATTATTTTTTCTTCCGGCGCTCATTTTGCTGCATGCATGCGGTGATGGCGTGAACGTGAAAAATGTGCCGGTGACCATCACCATGCAGCGGTTTGATTTGGCCTTGCAGGCGGCGGCATTCGACACGACACAAATTCCCGCTTTGCGCCGGTCTTATGGACCGTTTGTAGAATATTTCAGTGCAGGGTTGATTGGTATTGGAACCAGCAATAGCCCGGAATATGCCCGCTTGCTGGGCGATTTTGCACGTTCACCCATAGTCGCAGAGGCCTGTCGTAAGGTAAAAGCCGTATTCCCTGATGAAAAAATGCTGAATGAGGCGCTCACTTGGGGCTTCAAACACTTGTCATATTATTTCCCCGATATGCCCATGCCCCGTGTCTATGGCTATGTGTCGGGCTTCAATGAAGCCGTGATGCTTACCGATAGCGTGGTGGGCGTGGGGCTCGACCGTTTCCTGGGCGATACGTGCGCCCTCTATGACCGGCTTGATTTTCCGAAATACCGGCAACGGAACATGCGCCCTGCACGAATTCCTGTGGTTTGCCTGCAGTCGTGGCTGGGTAGCGAGTATCTTCCGGAAGGCAACGGCGAAGGTAACTTCCTGCAGCAAATGATGTATGAGGGAAAATTGCTTTATGTGACAAAAAAATGTTTTCCGCAGGCGGCCGACACGTTGATTTTTGGCTTTACCAAAGACCAGCTGGCCTGGTGCGGGCATAACGAAGCCGGCATGTGGGAATACCTGCTCGAAAACCGATTGTTGTATGTGAACAGTCAATTTACGATACAGAAATTTACCGGTGATGCACCGTTCACTTCCGCCTTCACGCCGGAAGCGCCGGGGCGTGCGGTGAACTGGCTGGCATATCGTATTGTGGAAAAATATATGAAAAGAAATAAAGCGTCCTTCTCCGAACTGATGAAGTGTGACGCGCAAACAGTATTAAAAGAAGCCCGCTATAACCCGTAACCATGACAGATTTTTTACAACACCGGATATTTGGCATCGTATCTGATATTGCCGTGCGGGAGGGCGTACAGGCGTTCGTTATCGGCGGCTATGTGCGCGATTGTTTTTTGCAGCGCTCCTCGAAAGATATCGATATTGTTGTGCAGGGAAGTGGCGTGGCCATTGCCGAGAAAGTCGCCGCTTATTTGAAAGTCCCGGTAAGCGTCTTTAAAACGTTTGGCACGGCCATGTTGCGCTGTGATGAAGTGAACGTGGAATTTGTGGGCGCGCGCCGCGAGTCGTATAACGCCAATTCACGTAAACCGGTGGTGGAGAACGGAACCATTGAGGACGACCAGCGCCGCCGTGATTTTACAATTAATGCGCTGGCCTTTAGTTTGCAAAAAGAAGACTACGGAACGCTCGTGGATCCTTTTAATGGGGTAAGCGATTTGCAGCACGGACTGATACGTACGCCTCTGGATCCTGATATTACTTACAGCGACGACCCTTTGCGGATGGTTCGTGCCGTTCGTTTTTCCGCGCAGCTTGGTTTCACTATCGTGCCCGAGTCGTTAGAAGCCATACGGCGTAACCGTGAACGCCTGCACCGGCCTGTGGTGTCGGTAGAGCGTATCTGCGACGAATTGATGAAAATCATGGCTACGCCGGCGCCTTCGAAAGGTTTTTATTTGTTGGAGAACACAGGGCTATTGGAACTCATTATCCCGCAGTTGACCAAATTGAAAGGCGTGGAAATCGTTGAAGGGCGCGGGCATAAAGATAATTTTGAGCATACGATGGCGGTGCTTGACAACGTGGCGGCGAAAAGCGACAACATCTGGTTGCGCTGGGCGGCCTTGCTGCACGATATCGCAAAACCGGCCACCAAACATTATGACCCGGTGGCGGGATGGAGTTTCCACGGACACGAATTTTTGGGCGCCAAAATGATTCCGGCCATATTCCAGCACCTGCGCTTGCCTTTACATGAGAAGATGCGCTATGTTCAAAAACTGGTGCGCCTGCACTTGCGACCTATCGTGCTTTCCTTAGAGGAAGTGACCGACTCGGCGGTGCGCCGTCTGCTCTTTGACGCCGGCGATGATATTGACGATTTGATGTTGCTGTGCGAGGCCGATATCACCTCGAAGAACGAACAAACCGTACGCCGTCACTTGCGCAACTTTGACATTGTGCGGGAGAAACTGGTGGAAGTGGAAGCGAAAGACGCCATTCGTAATTTCCAGCCGCCCGTCACCGGAGAGATGATTATGAAACGCTATAACATTCCTCCCAGCCGCGAGGTGGGGATTATCAAAGACGCCATTAAGGACGCCATTCTCGACGGCATTATCCATAATAATTATGAGGAAGCCTGCAAGCTGATGGAGGAAAAAGCCGCGGAACTGGGACTGTCAACGGTTAGTGATTAATTGATTTTATTTCGTACTTTTGTGCCTTCAATTTAACAATACATACGGCCACGATGAATGTAAACGAAGAACTGAAAGAAATTGCGAAGTTTGTGGCGGATTATGCAACCTGCCTCATGGGTTCCGGGGTACACACCTCGCGGGTTGTCCGCAATTCAAAGCGCATAGGCGAGTCCTTAGGCGTGCTGATACGCATCACCACGCTGCACAAAAGCCTTATCCTCACGGTGTGCAACGCGCACAACGACGACGCATATACAGAGGTGGTGGACATCCCCGAACTCCCGATAAGCTTTGCATACAACGCCGAACTGAGCTCCCTGAGCTGGAAGGCTTATGACCGGCACCTGCCGTTAGACGTCTTGCGGGAAGAATACCGACAAATCAGGGCGAAGCCGAAAATGTCGCCGCATGTGGTTTTGTTGTTGGTGGGGCTGGCCAACGCGTCTTTTTGCAGACTGTTCGGCGGCGACTGGAACGCCGTGGGCATTGTGTTCATCGCCACGCTCGCCGGATTTTTCGTGCGACAGCAAATGCAGCGCAGGGGCATCAACCATTTTATCGTATTCACCACGTCGGCGTTCGTGGCATCTATGTGCGCTTCCGCCACGCTGCTGTTCCACACCACGGCGGAAATCGCTATTGCTACCAGCGTCCTGTTCCTCATACCCGGCGTCCCCCTCATCAATGGCGTAATAGATATTGTGGAAGGGTACACGCTCACGGGCAGCTCCCGGCTAATGCACGCCTTCCTGCTAATCATTTGCGTTGCGGTGGGCTTATCTTTGCCGTTGTTACTGTTTAAAAACAGCTTGCTATGATATTTACCGACATCCTGACGAACGGTTTGCTGGCCGCCATAGCCGGCGTGGGGTTCGGCGCTATTTCGTTCCCGCCCAAACGGGCGTTTCGCCACATCGCCATCTTGGCGGCTACCGGCTATGCCATCCGCTTTTCGCTGATGAATTATCTTTCGTGGGACATCGCCCTGGCCTCATTTTGCGCGGCGTTGAGCATCGGCGTACTGTCGCTGTGGTTCGGGAAATTGTCACATTGCCCGATGACGGTGTTGTACATTCCCGCCCTGTTGCCCATGATACCGGGCATGTATGCCTATCGCACGGTTTTCGCACTGGTGATGTTCATGCAAAACCTGCACACGGCCGAAGTGGCGGAAATCCACCTGCAGACGCTGCTCTCAAATGCCATCGTAACCGTGAGCACGGTGTTCCTGCTGGCTGTGGGCGCCACTATCCCTATTTTCGTATTTCCCAGGCGGGCGTACTCCATGACCCGGCGAAAAGGATGGTAATTATATACAAATTTACCAAGGGATATTCAGTATCCGTTGCATCCGTGTCCTAACAAGTCTGTTGAAATTCCTTTTTTGTTTACTGAATATCCCTAATTAGGCTGTTTCCTTAATTACTTCCCTGATTATTTCCAGTTTCCGGTATTCATCAAATATACCTGTAAGAAAAGCCACAATCCGGTGAATATCTTCACCTGTATTTCTTAAATACTCATAATCCAGCAAAGCTTTTTCTTTTGTCCGGTCATCGGCAAATTTAGCCACTGCGTCATTGGCGGCATGTAGGGCATCCTCCCACTCCAATAA
>JAIRMK010000206.1 GCA_031258755.1 Prevotellaceae bacterium | reverse complement strand
AATACTTCATAGTAATCTCTTTTGGCCATAATTTATTCTCCTACCACTACTTTTGCATAGCGGATAATCTTTCCATTCAAGGAATAACCGTGTTGCACCACCTCTATCACCTTACCTTTTTGGTCTTCCGACGACGCCGGGAACTTCGTCACCGCATCGTGTTCGTCGGTGTTGAGGTCTTTCCCCAACGCATCAACCTGCTTCAGCCCTTTTGACGTCAGGTATTTCGACAATTTGGCGTAGATTAACTCCACGCCTTCCCGCACCGCCGCGATGTCGTCGGTTTCATTCATCGCTTTCACGGCGCGTTCGAAATCGTCGAGCACCGGCAGAAGACCTTTCATCAAATCTTCACCGGCCACCACAAGAAACTCCAGCCGCTCCCGCGCCGTGCGCTTCCGGTAATTATCAAATTCGGCCACGAGGCGAAGGTACTTGTTCTCGAGGTCTGCCATTTTTTCCTCCGGCGACTGTTCGAGTGTCACATTTCCGGTATTTTCTTCGGCATTTGCATCTCCCGCGAAGGCCTCTTTCTCATCATTAAACTCCTGATTTTCCTGTTCCTTTTTTAAATCTTCAGATGCGCTCATAAATCATTCTTTTTTTCATCCTTAAGTTAAGAACAAAAATCCTGCCAATGCTTTATTTATGACAGAATGGCAGTCGCCATAGCGGAGGCCAGGGCGTCGCAGGCGGCGTAGTGGTCTGCGGCAAGTGTTCCGAGCACTTCCACAGGGTCGGCAGGGCAGATAAATTCGGACGCATCGACAAAGGCCTTGATATTTTTCACGCCTCCCCCACTCCAGCTGCAAGAACCGAAAACGCCCACCTGTTTATTTTTGGGGCCAATGTGCGACATGGCCTCACACAACTGTTCCATCATGGGATGCGCGTTGCCGTTGTAGGCGCAGCTTCCCAGCAACAGTCCCGAGTAATTCCATATTTCACTGATAAGGAAAGAAAGATGCGTTTTAGATACATCAAATATTCGAATATCGCGGACACCGCGCTCGGCCATGCGCCGCGCAAGATAGTCGGCCAGTTGTTCGGTGTGTCCATACATCGAGGCGAACGCAACCACCACGCCGGGATTGGCTTCGTGTTTACTCCAGCGCTCATACAAATCAATAATTTTTGAAGGCTCGCTTCGCCATACAGGGCCATGCGTGGCGCAAATCACACGCACGGGCGTGCCGTGTAATTTAGCCAGGGCTTTTTGCACCATGTTGGAATATTGTCCCACTATATTCGAGTAGTAGCGGCGCATCTCGCTTTCGTAGTATTGAAAATTAATTTCATCATCAAAAATCCCACCGTCGAGCGTGCCGAAACTCCCAAACGCATCGCCCGAAAAGAGGATTTGATGCGTGGTTTCGTAGGTCATCATGGTTTCAGGCCAGTGCACCCAGGGGGTAAGGATAAACTTCAATGTATGACGTCCCAGATTTATGGTATCGCCGTCGGCCACTTCGTGTAAGTTGGCGGTAATGCCGAAGAAGTTTTGCAAGAGCTTAAATGTTTTCTTATTTCCCGCGATTTTGAGTTCGGGATAAAGGCGCAGCAGGATACCAATCATCCCGGCGTGGTCGGGCTCCATGTGGTTTATGACAAGGTAATCGAGCTTCCGTCCCTGCAAATGCGCGGTCAGGCGTTCTATGTAATTGGCCGCCGCCGAAAAATCAACCGTATCTATCAAAGCGGTTTGTTCATCTGTGATGAGGTAGGAATTATAAGTTATACCCTGTGGCAAGGGCCACATATTTTCGAATAAATGTTTACGCCTGTCGTTCACGCCAAGCCAATGCACACCGTCAGTAATTCTTATTTTCATATCGTATATTTTTGCGCAAATATACCACATTTTTCCGAGCGGGCAAGTTGGGTTTCTTTACAGCGTCTGCTGTAAAAAATCAAATACATGCACATGTTCAATGCCTTCGTGGGCGTGCCCCGTGAAATCATCCATAGAAACCACCATCTTCGGAAAGTTATCTTTAATAGCCAACAAATTTCCGAACTCCCGGTCCATGGTGGCTTGTTCGGTAATTTTATAGGCCACCTGCACATATATTTTTTTACTATTTTTCTCTGCTATAAAATCGATCTCTTTTTGGCGGTATTGCCCCACATACACCTTGTAGTCTTGCCTTATCAAGTGTGAATACACCACATTTTCCAATATTTTATGAATATCCATCGGTTTAAACCCGCCCACCACCGCATTACGGATACCGATGTCTTCATAATATATTTTTGTTCCAGAGGTAAGAATCCTCTTTCCCGGCAAATCGTAACGGCTCACATCATTTATGATCATTGCATTTTGCATATATGCAAGATATTCCAAAATACTCTTCGGAGGATATTGAAGTGTAGACTTCTTGAAGTGTTTGCTAATGCTTGTGGCAGAAAAAATGCCGCCAACATTATCAGACAGGAAGCGGAACAACACATTTAAGAGATGTAAATTCCGCACCGAATAACGTGCAGCCACATCATGCAGCAGGATAGTATTATAGATGCTCCGCAAATATTCATACACCGGCTCATCGTCCAAGGGGAGATGCCGCAAAAACGGCATACCGCCAAAGCGAAAATATTTTAACAGGGCATCCTGCGTCACCGGCAGATTATGAAATGTGCAAAATTCAGTAAACGACAAAGGGTGTATTTGAAGTTCGATATAACGCCCGCTTAAAAAAGTAGCCAATTCGCCGGCCATCATTTTCGAGTTGCTGCCGGTGCAATAAAGATCGCAAGTCTGTTTGGCCTGATAATTCCGCAACGCACGTTCAAATTGTTGAATATCCTGTATTTCATCAATAAAGACGTAGTTTTTTTTACCTTTCTTCAGTTTACTGTTAATCTCTTTTTGTAACTCCTTATAAGTTGTAATATGCTGAAAATCTTCCTCTTCCGTATTGATATAAATAATATTGGCTTGCTTCTGTTTCTGCTTGATATAGTCCATCAACTGAAATAAAAACATGCTTTTACCTACCCGTCTTTGGCCTATAATCACCTTGATGATAGGCTTATCAATGAAATGAGAGACTTTTTTCAAATATTGCTCCCGGGGAAAATATTCTTTCATAATCATTACTTATGAATAATTTTTCTGCAAATATAATAAAAAAAAATATTATAAGTAATATTTTTACATTTTTTATATTTTCATTACTTATAAGTAACAAAATTGAAATTTATGCAATTTTATTACTTATAAGTAAAATTATTGATTTTTTTGTATTTTTATTACTTATAGGTTTAGTAATAATCTAAAGCTATCTTCGTCAATGATTTGCACGCCGAGCTTTTCGGCCTTTTGAAGTTTGGAGCCGCCTTTGTCGCCGGCGAGGAGGTAGTTCGTTTTAGCTGAAACGGCGCTACTCACCACGCCACCGTGCTGTTCAATCAACACTTTAAATTCGTCGCGGGGGCGGCTAAGCGTGCCGGTAATCACGAAACTTTTGCCGGCAAGCACATTCGAGAGTTGCACCTTGGCCTCTGCCTCGAACTGCAAACCCGACGCACGCAGGTCTTCCACACTGGCCATGTTTTCCGGTTTATTGAAATAGTCGAGGATGCTTTCGGCAATGCGTTCGCCCACCTCGTCGATGAGCAGCAAGTCGTCTTCCGGCAACTGAATTAAACGGTTTAAGGAGCCCACGGCGTCGGCTATTTTCTTGGCGGTGGTTTCGCCCACATAGCGGATACCCAACGCAAAAAGCACGCGGGAAAACGGTGTCTTTTTGGATTGTTCAATGCCTTTGAGCAAATTGTCGGCCGACTTTTCGCCCATGCGTTCCAAGGGGAGAAGCTGTTCCTTGCGCAAGTGGTACAGGTCGGCCACATGACGTATCAGGCCTTCGTGGTATAACTGCTCTACCGTTTCGACGCCAAGCCCCTCAATATTCATGGCCTTGCGGGTAATAAAATGCTCAATACGGCCGATAATCTGCGGCGGGCAGCCGGTGTCGTTCGGACAGTAATGCTTGGCCTCGCCCTCGTCGCGTTTGAGCGCAGCGTCACACGCCGGACAGCGGGTAATGTACTCGAAAGGCCGGCTGTCGGCGGCGCGTTGCGAGGGGTCCACATCCACCACCTTGGGAATAATCTCACCGCCCTTCTCAAT
>JAIRMK010000188.1 GCA_031258755.1 Prevotellaceae bacterium | reverse complement strand
GGTAGCGCGAGCCCGTAGAACAATTTATTCTTCCCAACGGCTTTGCAGAACCAATGATTAAATAAATTAGGCCCACACTTGTCTTTCTAACAATAAGTAAATTGGATTATATTAAAAAGGAAAATGTGGGCGCTAACTTTATTCCTCTAATCATATATATACTCTGCAAATTTTGGGAAAGAGTACTAAAAGCGAGCGCCAACAAGTAATAAAAAGAACGAATTACCTTTTCCGGGACAAATATAAACACAATTTTTAAAATTCCAAATAAAACTTTGTTAAGATATGCTAATTAAATCGGAAAATCGCAATTTCCCCCGATGTGTAAAAAATTCCCATACGATACTTTTTCCATACATGCCACTGATTTTCACACTTGTATTTTTGGAAACCGACAGTTTGCGGCGGTTTTTCCAAAAATGGAAGTGGGCGCGGCACACTGCCGCAAAAAATGAACATTTTCCTTTACATAAATAAATCAGCGCCGACAAGCCATCGAGCACCATACGTGTCCACAAAATCGTTGTTCGCTTTTTCGCCGGCAGGTTTTTATACAACAGGTAAAGATTATTACGATGGTTGAGATAAATCTTTTGCGGATTATTATTCGGCAACGTGCCTCCTCCCACATGAAAAACCACCGATTGCGGCTCACACATTATTTTATATCCGGCCGCTTGCATCCGCCAGCAAAGGTCAATTTCCTCCATGTGCGCAAAAAATAGCGCATCAAATCCGCCCAAGCGGTGATACAGCGCGGCGCGCACCATCATGCAGGCGCCCGTAGCCCAGAACACCGCACATGTTTCGTTATATTGTCCCGCATCAGGCTCTATGTGGCTCAAGATACGCCCACGGCAAAACGGATAGCCGTACTTGTCAATAAAACCGCCGGCAGCGCCCGCATACTCAAAAAAACCGGGCGACGTACAAGCGCACACTTTCGGCATACAAGCCCCAATGCCGGCGTCCTGTTCCATCAAAGCAAACAAAGGTTGTAGCCAGTTTTCAGCGACTTCCACATCCGAATTAAGCAGCACATAATAATCGGCTTTTACTTGCTGCAAGCCCCGGTTATACCCGCCGGTAAATCCGTAATTCTTATCGAGGCAAATTAAAGTGATGGAAGGAAAGTACGCGCGGAGAAAATCAACAGAGCCGTCGGTAGAGCCGTTATCAATCACCACGAACGAAACACCCGGCCACGAAGTATGCGCCAACATCTGCGGAAGGAAACGCTCCAGAAAATGCTTTCCGTTCCAGTTTAATATCGCAACAGCAATCGAAGCCATTTATTTTCATCATTAAAAAACAAAATTAACGTTTTTTTTATATCTTTGCAAGAATAATATTGACGTCATGCGTTTACTAAATATCATCAACTGCGAACGTGGATACAGGGCCGGGCAAACAGCGCCGGGCGAGATACGCTATATACCCCACGACGGTTGTTGCAAGCTGAATGTATATAACTGGCTTCGTGACATTCCCGAAGACCGCGCCTATCAAATCTTTGAAGTGCGTTTTAAAAATACGCACAAAGGTTTTTTTTATAATATAAACAATTTGCCCTTGGTCAAAGACGATATTGTGGCGGTAGAAGCAAGCAGCGGTCACGACATAGGCATCATAAGCGCTGCAGGGCCTATCGTATTGTTGCAGATGAAACGCCAGAATATAACGGCTAACGTGGCAGAGCTGAAGAAAATTTACCGCAAGGCCAAGCCGGCCGATATTGAAAAATGGCAAGAAGCCATTGCGCGCGAACACCGGGTAATGATTAAAACACGTCAAATTGCCGCACAGTTTAAGCTTAACATGAAAGTGGGCGATGTGGAATTTCAGGGCGACGGCACCAAGGCAATTTTTTATTATATTGCCGACGACCGTGTCGATTTCCGCGAACTCATCAAGGCATTAGCCGACGAGTTCCACATACGCATAGAGATGAAGCAAATCGGTGCACGGCAGGAAGCCGGGCTCATTGGCGGTATTGGCGTATGTGGCAGGGCGTTGTGTTGTGCACAATGGGTGTCTGATTTCATGTCGGTGAACACTTCGGCGGCGCGGACACAGGAACTCTCGCTGAACCCTCAAAAATTAGCCGGCCAATGCAGCAAACTGAAATGTTGCCTGAATCACGAAGCCGCCACTTATGCCGAAGCGCAAAAGGACTTTCCGCAAGTGAAAAATCCGTTAGACACGATAGAAGGGCCAGCCTATCTGGTAAAAAATGATGTGCTGAAAGGAATTATGTGGTTTACCTTTGACCCACGTAATCCCATAAACCAAATTGCCGTACCGGTAGCCCGCGTAAAACAAATTATTGAACTAAACCGGAAGGGAGAAAAGGCCAAATTTCTCGTGGAAGATAATCATACCCCTTCCGCAATGCCTGATTTTATAAGCTCGGCAGGTGAAGACAGCATTACACGTTTCGACCGGTCGAAAAAACGACACACCCATAACCACAATGGACAGGGACATGCAAAAGAAGGAAGGCAGAGACCACAACAGGCAACAGGACAAGGACAAAGCCCGCGACAAGAACAGTTTGCCAAGTCGTCAAAAAATAACGAAAAAAGGCACAAGCGCCGGAAACATCCGCATAATAACAAAACCAATCCTCCGAGAAATGAAAAGCGGCAATAAGTTTTCTCTCCTTTATATAACAGGCTACCTCTTCACTGCCTGCACTGCGCCCGCCACATTCGAGCAGCACGTTAAACTCCATAACGACCAATGGCTGAAAGACAGCGCCATCAATATCACCCTGCCGATAACCGATACATTAAGCGCCTATGCCCTCATCGTCGATTTGCGCAACAATAACGATTATCCTTTTCGCAACATTCATCTTTTCGTCGAGGTGGTATCGCCAACCGGCGTAACCGCATGCGACACGGTGGAGTACGAATTGTCGGATGTGCAGGGACGGTGGCTTGGGAAGCGGGGCAGCTACTGGATTGACCACCGGCTGCTCTATCGCCCGGTGGTGATGTTCTCCGATACCGGCAATTATACATTCGGCATCCGGCATGGTATGCGTGCCGACACGCTGCTTGGGATAGGCGCTGTAGGCCTTCGTCTCGAATTGATTGATACCGAAAAATAGTGGGCAAAAATAAGCATTTACGATTTCGCGAAAATGAAACCTTCACCTTGTTGTACCAACCGGCATTTGAAGAGATATTCCGCCGTGATTTCAAGTTTAAAGGAATGTGGCGCGAACAGGTATTTCACAATAACAACCCTGTTGTATTAGAGTTGGGATGCGGTAAAGGCGAATATACCGTGACGCTTGCCCTGCATGCTCCCGAAAAAAACTTTATCGGCATTGACATCAAGGGGGCGCGACTGTGGCGCGGCGCAAAGACGGCTACCGAAAAACAACTTCAAAATGTAGCCTTCATCCGCACGCGCATTGATTTTATCGAATCGTTTTTTGCGCCGCGC
>JAIRMK010000184.1 GCA_031258755.1 Prevotellaceae bacterium | reverse complement strand
TTTGGTCCCGGCTATTATTACACCACCTATTCGTTGTTGTCGAACTATTCGCTTCCTGCCGGTTTGCCGGCCGGGACGTATAAACTGTATCCGGCCTACAGCGCTTCGTCGGGAACGCCCACCATCATTCCGGGCACAAACGGGAACCGCTATATTACTGTAGTGGTTGGGCAAGACGGCAAGGTTACGTTAACCAGCGATGTGGAGAAGAAGCCGGCGTTGTCGTTGGTATCATTAAAAACCGTGGGGAGCCTTTACCAGAATAGAACAGGAAGTTTTGAGGCCGGAATTACCAATAGCGGCACGGGCGATTATAATTCCAGGTTGAGCATCCGGTTAGGCGCCCAGACAGTGGCCACCAACCCGGTAGTTATTCCTGCGGGTACTACAAAGACGATTGGGTTTTCGGGAAAAATAACGCTAACACCCGATAATTATTCGTTATCGATTTATTATGATCCGAACAATATTCCGGAAAGCACGCCTTCCGCACAATTGGGAAATGACGTATCGCCCGTTGAAGTGAAGGCTACGCCAACGGAGAGCCCTAATCTTTCTTTAGTGTCTGCCTCATTCCAGAATGGAAGTAGCGCCGTTCCGCAAAATGCGCCTAATTTGACAGTACAAATAAGAAACACAGGAGGGTTATTTGATGATAATATAATTGTTTTTATTTTTCCCAAAACAGGTGGCTATAGCATAGGTTATTTTGACCAGACCAATGTGTTAATAGAAAAGAATGAAACAAAAAGCATACTGTTTAATAATCCGATAGACTTTTTAGCAGTGGGCACCCAGTATATGGCTCGTGTTTATTACGATTATGATGGTGAGTGGACGCAACTCGGAAATACCTTTAATTTCACCGTAGCATCGCCAATCCCGCCCTCTTCCGACGCCACCTTGAAAAGCCTTGTGGCGAAAGATGCGCAGACGCAAACGCCACTTGCATTAACGCCGGCTTTCCTGCCGGCAACAACAAGCTACATCGTCACGGCGACCAATGAAACAACCGGGATTTCCATCATCGGCGAAGCCAACCACAAGCGGGCTACTTTTACCAATATAGAAAATCAGCCGTTGAGCAGCGGAAAAACGTTTCATATAAAAGTAACAGCGGAAGACAAGACAACCGAGAAGACTTACACAATAACAGTTGTACAGGGTGACCCTCCCATACCGGGCAATTCGGGTAATATTACCGTTACCGGCGTGACGATGCAAGGCCTTACGCTTAATTGGACAAAAGCCACAGACGCTGTAACCTCCGGCGCCAACCTGAAATACTACGTCTATCGATCGACAAGCGATAATGTGGGTACGATCGGGGATTGCAAAACCAATGGAACTTTGCTGAATACAAACGGCACAGCGGACATCGGCACCTATTCCGTTACCGGCCTTATGTCCAATACCACCTATTATTTCAATGTTGTGGCAGAAAACGAAATAGGCAATATGGCGGCATACACAGCCGTCTCGGCCACTACTGAAAGAGCGACACTGACCAACCTCACGGCAAATGAACTGACGCCGCCATTTGACCCCGGCATTATGGAATATACCGTTACTTTGCCTTGCGACGTGAATAGTTTTACCGTTGGCGCCACACCGAATGCCGGCAGTACGGTGGATTATCTGGTCGATGATGTTCCGGCAACTTTTCCGCTGTCGCTCAATACGCCGCACATTACCACACTGGTCATTCGGGTTACCGCCGGCGACGGAGTGACTACGCAGGACTATACGGTGGCGGTAACACGTCCGTTCGACGTATCCATTATCCGCACTTATTGGAATGATGTGCTGGCGGTGAACCTGAACACGGCCACCAATGGCGGATATACATTTTCCGATTTCCAGTGGACAAGGAACGGACAACCTGTGGCGAATGAAACAGGTCCTTACCTCTACCTTCCCGCTTCGTCGTCGGATTTCGACAGCTACAGCGTGCGGCTCACTACCGATGGACAGACATTGCCGGTTTGCGGTAGCGTGCAAATAAAATCTGCGGCAGTGCAACCGGACGGCCTTCTGGCTTATCCGAACCCTGCCCGCTATACCATCACGGTTGAAAATCCGCAGTGGGAAACCGCAAAGCAAACCGATTTGATTAACTTGAGCGGAAACATTGTGCGCACGTATCCCTCGGCGCGTATCCAAACCCTCAATGTGTCGGGCTTGCCGGTGGGATTATACATTTTGCGGGCGGGCGCTCACACTGTGAAAATAGTAGTAGAATAAATTCAACAACGAAACGGCATGAAAAAGTATGTACTCCTTTTGATAATCGCGAATATTACCATGCCGGCTATGGCACAGGAAGAAATACGTGCGCAGTTCTTGCGGCATGAAATTTCAATTTACGGCACACTCAGTTGGTCGTTTCTGTCGAGCTACTATGGCGGCATATCGTTTAACGACCAATATTCCGACAAGCTGAGCGGCGGCGGCGGTGTGGGCTATACATTTTTCTTTCACCGGCACTGGGGCATTGCTACCGGCGCCGAAATGGCGTTTTTTTACACCGCTATAGATGACAGGGAAATAACTGGAAGCACCCTTGAAACCTATTCGTATGGCGGCGTTACAGAGCCGATGTATTTCAATAGTACATTGAAAGATTTTAAAGAAATGCGCCGGGCCGCATACCTTAATATTCCGCTGTTGTTGCAATTTCAAACGGCAGGCCGCCATAAGTTTTATGTGGCGGCAGGAGCCAAAGCAGGATTGGCGATTTCGGGCAAATACGAAGCTGCCGCCGCCAGCCTGACTACTTCGGGCTATTTCCCCGAGAGTGACCAAACCTTTACCAACATGCCCCACCGCGGCTTTACCACCCTTCGAAAACCTTCTTGGACGGGTACTATTGATTTTGGTTTAAATGTGTCGTTAGCTGCCGAAATAGGCATTCGGTGGGCGACAAGAAAGCATGTGGCGCTCTACACAGGTTTTTACCTTGATTACGGATTGTTAGATGTGTCGCCGGAAAAAACGGAGAAAGATCTGGTGAGCCATCAAGCGGCTACACCCGGTGAATTTGTTTACACCCACACATTAGCGGCATGCCGCCCATCAACCGGAGCGGCTTATGTGAAGGAAGTGAGTTTGTTTTCGGCAGGAATAAAAATGCGCTTGGCGTTTGGCTGGTAGTAACATTCCAATTCAAAAATTTAAAATCTGCACTTGCAGGACTTGCAAGAATATGTTACCTTTGCATCTTTCAAAACATTTTTTAATCATGAAAAATTCAAAAACTCTAATAGCTGTCCTTGTTGTAGTGGCGGTTGTGGTTTTAATGATAAGTTGGGGCGCAGGCCTGTATAACGGCCTGGTAAGGGCCGATGAAG
>JAIRMK010000181.1 GCA_031258755.1 Prevotellaceae bacterium | reverse complement strand
GCCGTCATGGCCAACCGTCCGTCGCTGTCGATATTAATCTTGCATACCGCCGACTTTGCGGCATCGCGCAATTGCGCTTCGGGAATCCCGATAGAATCTTTCAACTTTCCGCCATATTGGTTAATTTCGGCTACAATGTCTTGCGGCACACTCGAGGCGCCATGCAACACAATCGGAAATCCGGGAATACGTTTTTCAATTTCAGCCAAAATATCCAACCTGATTTGCGGCTTTTGTCCGGGCTTGAACTTAAACGCTCCATGCGAAGTGCCGATGGAAATAGCCAGTGAATCAACGCCTGTTTTCTTCACAAAATCTTCCACCTCTTCGGGCTGCGTGTAAGTGTGATGTTCGGCCTTCACGTCGTCTTCTACGCCGGCCAGTACGCCCAATTCGCCTTCCACCGTTACATCGTGCTTGTGGGCATATTCAACCACTTGCGCCGTGAGTTCCACATTCTTGTTGTAATCATGATGCGAACCGTCAATCATCACCGACGAAAATCCGTACTCGATGCATGATTTGCACAACTCAAACGTGTCGCCGTGGTCAAGGTGTAATACGATAGGAATGTTCACGCCCAGCTCTTTGGCATACTCCACAGCGCCCTGGGCCATGTAGCGTAATAACGTTTGATTGGCATACTTGCGCGCCCCGCTGGATACCTGTAAAATAACCGGTGATTTTGTTTCCACACAAGCCATAATAATAGCTTGCATTTGTTCCATGTTGTTGAAATTGAATGCCGGAACGGCATAGCCGCCTTTTATGGCTTTGGCAAACAGCGCCTGTGAACTTACCAGGCCGAGATCTTTGTAATTAATCATAAATGTATGTTATAAATAAAAAGTGCAAAGTTACACGTATTTTTAAAATAAGCAACATTGGGTATTAAATGTTCATAAAAATTGCCGAAGAAATATAATTGCCTCATTGTTTTTCGTAAATTTGCAGCGTTATTTTTAAATTAGGACTATTATAACTATTAAATTCTTTATGAAAGAAGCAATTGCAATTTTAACTGGAGGGGGCCCTGCGCCCGGAATAAATACCGTAGTGGGTAGTGTGGCTAAAGTATTTTTAAATCAAGGCTATCGGGTTATTGGGCTGCATCACGGATACAGCAGTCTTTTTACCGGGACGCCCGAAATCACGGAGATAGATTTTAATTTGGCCGACAGCATGTTTAACCGTGGAGGTTCGGTGCTGATCATGAGCCGCTATAAACCCACCGCTGAAGATTTTGAAAAGCGCTTTAATCTCGATATGTTTACGGAGAACAACGTTAAGTTGTTGGTTACAGTAGGGGGCGACGACACGGCGTCAACGGCCAACCGTGTGGCTAAATATTTGGAAGAAAAAAAATATCCGATTGCCAACATTCATGTGCCGAAAACCATTGACAACGATTTGCCCTTACCGGGGAATACGCCCACGTTCGGCTACGAATCGGCCAAGCAGGGCGGCGCGGCTATCGGCCGTGTAGTCTATGAAGATGCACGTACCAGCCGGAACTGGTTTGTTTTGGCGGCCATGGGACGCTCGGCAGGCCATTTGGCCTTCGGCATTGGCGCGGCGTGCCATTACCCCATGATCATCATCCCCGAAATGTTTGACCGCTCCACCATCACCATCGAAAAAATTGTAAACCTCGCCATATCCTCCATGATCAAACGGAAAATATCAGGCATTGACTATGGCGCGGTCATCATTTCCGAAGGCGTGTTTCACGAATTGAGCGATGAGGAAATCAAAAAATCGGGTTTGCATTTTACATACGACGCGCATGGGCATCCCGAATTGGGACGCGTGAGCAAAGCCACTATATTTAATGAATTGATTGACGCCAAACTGTCGGAAATGGGGTTGAAAATAAAAAGCCGGCCGGTGGAAATAGGCTATGAAGTGCGTTGCGATACCCCCATTGCTTACGACCTGCAATATTGCACCGCATTGGGCTTGGGCGTGTATAAACTCTTCCGGGAAAAACATACAGGATGCATGGTGTATGTGGATGTACAGGGACAGATCCGTCCGTTGTTCTTGAAAGACCTGCAAGACCCGGCAACAGGAAAGATACCGCCTCGCCTGGTCGATATCCACAGTGAAAGCATACAGGCGGTGTTGCGCAATATGATGCACTTCATCACGCCTGCCGACTATGAAGCCGCGGGAAAAATAGTGAAAAATCCCGAGCAGTACGACCTCTATAAAATATTAAAGTGGAGTTAAACATGTTTTAATATGTATAAGACTGTAAAGCGTTTTGCGCTGAGATATAACCTGAAAAAACACTTGCGGGCGCTTCCCCGCCGTAAGCGTTTTTTTAACTTCAACACCGCTAAGAAAATTGGCATTTTATTTGCCTACCAAAAAGAGATGAATGAAGAGGTGTACAACCTGATTGAGTATTTTAAATCGAAAAATATTAAGGTGGACGTCTTGTGCTATTATAACGAAAAAGAGTTTCCCGAGAATTTTGTAATGCGTCCGCCGGCGAATGTCTTTTGCAGGCGGGATGTAAATTGGTATGGCCGGCCGTTGCTTGACCACGTATTTGAATTTATCAAAACGCCGTTTGACATTCTCATTGATTTTAATTTGAACGACGCGCCTGTCACCAACTACATCGTTACCCTCTCGGTGGCCAAAATGAAAGTGGGGCGGAACGCATACCCCGGCAATTCTTATGACTTTGTGCTTTCCACAGTAGATAAAATCGACCATCATCTTTTTGTAGAACAACTGAAACATTATATGGTCACTATTGATATGAAAAACGATTGAACCATTGAGCAACAATAATTTCATAGAATACGAGCCCGATGCGGAAACCGTTGACCTGATCAAACGGTATGAAAATGTGGTGCACCGGAAGTCGCGTGATTATTTTGACGAGGAAGAATTTGA
>JAIRMK010000172.1 GCA_031258755.1 Prevotellaceae bacterium | reverse complement strand
AGTGGCTGGTAATTTGGTGGCTTATGTCTGTAAACTTTCTTTTGAACAAGGATTTGAGGGCAACATATTATTTTTTGCCAAAACCAAATTAATAGCACATTACGAGCAGTCTTTAGGAGCAGTGCATATCGGAAGACAACGTATGATTATCTATACACGTGAGGCAACTATGTTAGTAAATAAATATTTTCCCAATTTTCACATAAAAAATAACGATTATGGCGTCAATTTATGATTTGGATGATGTGGGTTTTGTAGGTGGACAGTTTAAGAAACCGGAAGAAGACTCAGCTTTTTTTACAGCCTATTTTAAGAAGCTAAGGGCGGAACGTTCCAAACAGAAAAATAAAAAGTTAACTTCTATAACTTCTTTAACTCCTATAACTTCTTTGCCCCTGTGCTAAAATCCAAATTTTTCATGTAAATTTGCGTCTAATTATGGCTGCAAAAAACACACAAGGGCAATTATTTGCTGTTGAAACGCCGCTCATGAAGCAATACAACCTCTTTAAGGCAAAGCATCCCGATGCGATATTGCTTTTCCGTGTGGGCGATTTCTATGAAACGTTCAACAAAGACGCGGTGATAGCCAGCGAAATTTTGGGCATTACGCTTACACGACGCGGCAACGGCAGCGCCAGAGAAGTGAACCTGGCCGGATTCCCGCACCATGCCCTCGATACCTACCTGCCTAAACTGGTGCGGGCGGGCAAGCGCGTGGCTATCTGCGACCAGCTTGAAGACCCGAAAACAACAAAGAAGCTTGTAAAACGCGGCATCACGGAATTGGTAACGCCCGGTATCTCTTACCACGACACGATACTCTCACATCGCGAGAATAATTTTCTGGCGTCGGTGTATATCGAAAAGGACAAGGCGGGCGTGGCGTTCCTCGATATCTCCACGGGCGAATTTCATGCGGCCGAGGGCAGCATAGACTATGTGGACAAACTGTTGTCAAATTTTTTGCCGAAAGAAGTACTGCACAAAAAAGAACAGGACAAGTTTTTCACCGAACATTTCGGCACGAAATATTATACGTATAAACTCGACGAGTGGGCATATTCGCCCGAAGCGACACGCGACAAGCTGCTCACGCATTTCCAAACCGCCTCGCTGAAAGGCTTTGGCGTGGAAGACTTGCCACTGGGCATTGTAGCGGCGGGGGCGGTGCTGTTCTACCTCGAACTTACGCAACACGACCGCCTGAAACATATCACCGCCATTTCGCGCATTGACGAAGACCGCTACGTGTGGCTCGACCGCTTTACCGTGCGCAACCTCGAATTATTTTATTCGCCGCACGAAAACGCCCGCACGCTGGCCGATGTGATCGACAAAACCATCTCGCCAATGGGCGCCCGCCTGCTGAAACGCTGGATAAGCATGCCGTTGAAGGAAGTGCCACAAATCAATGCACGCCTTCACGCGGTGGATTATTTCCTGCAACATGAAGAATTGTGTGAGGAGATTAAAACGAACATTTACGAAATAGGCGACCTGGAACGTATGATTTCACGTGCGGCGGCGGGACGTATCTTGCCGCGCGAAGTGGTGCAACTGAAACAGGCCTTGCTGGCTTTGAAACCCATAAAGCAGGCTTGCAAGAAAACAGAAGAGCCCGCTTTGCGGAAAATCGGGGAACAGCTCAACGGGTGCGAAAGCATGGTGCAACGCATAAAGAAAGAACTGGCGCCCGATCCTGTCAATCAAATCGGCAAGGGAATGGTGGTGGCCGAAGGCGTAAATGCGGAACTCGATGACTTGCGCAATATTTCACGCCACGGTAAAGACTATCTGCTCAACATTCAGCAACAGGAAGCCGAACGCACCGGTATAACTTCGCTGAAAGTGGCGTTCAACAACGTGTTTGGCTATTATATCGAAGTGCGCAATACCCATAAAGACAAGGTGCCGCCCGAATGGATCCGCAAGCAAACACTCGTGGGCGCCGAACGCTATATTACCGAAGAACTAAAACAGTATGAGGCCAAAATCCTGGGCGCCGAAGAAAAAATCATGGCTATCGAACAACAGTTGTTTAATGAGTTGGTGCTGTCGTTGCTCGACTATATCACGCCGGTGCAGTTGAATGCGTCGCTGGTGGCGCAGCTCGACTGCCTACTGTCGTTCGCCGAACTGTCGCGGAAACACAACTATTGCAAACCTGTGGTGGACGATGGCGAGGTCATCGACGTCAAGCAGGGGCGACATCCGGTGATTGAACAAATGTTGCCGCCCGGCGAACAATATGTGGCCAACGACGTGTGGCTTGACCGCCACGAACAACAGATTATCATCATCACAGGGCCGAACATGTCGGGCAAGAGTGCGCTGTTGCGGCAAACGGCGCTCATTGTACTATTGGCGCAAATTGGCTGTTACGTGCCGGCGGCGGCGGCGCACATCGGCGTGGTCGATAAAATCTTCACCCGCGTGGGGGCGTCCGACAACATCTCGCAAGGCGAATCAACGTTTATGGTGGAGATGAACGAAACCGCCAGCATCCTGCACAACCTGTCCGACCGCTCGCTCATCCTGCTCGACGAAATCGGGCGCGGAACCAGCACCTACGACGGCATTTCCATTGCCTGGGCAATCGTGGAATATATTCATGAACACCCCACGGCGAAAGCCAAGACGTTATTTGCCACACACTATCACGAACTCAATGAGATGGAAGAACTTTTTCCGCGCATCAAGAATTACAATGTGTCGGTGAAAGAATTAGACCACCGCGTGGTGTTCTTGCGTACGCTACAACGCGGCGGCGTGGCGCACAGTTTCGGGATTCATGTGGCACGGATGGCCGGCATGCCGCAACTTGTGGTGGCTCGTGCCGATAATATGTTGAAGAAGCTGGAAGCGCAACGCGCCGGCACGGCGCCGGCCGGCTTGAAAGATGCTGCCGGCAACGACTTCCGCATGTCGGTGTTTCAACTCGACGACCCTGCGCTGGCAGCCTTACGCCAAACCTTAACCCAAATTAACCTCGACGCCCTTTCGCCGCTCGAAGCATTTGACGCCTTGCGTGAATTGAAGAAAATGGCTCAGTAAATTAGTGAAGAGTTAAGAACTAAAAGTGAAGAGTTGTAAATTTAGCTATCCTCTAAAAATCTGTTCTTTTATCTGTTTTTTAATTAATCACATATTCTTATGATTTATGCAAATGAAAAAGCATAATTTTGTTCATAAAGTTTATTAAATTTTATTACAGCAAACATTCTCATTACGATCTTGGCTCTTATAGCATTTATAACCGA
>JAIRMK010000067.1 GCA_031258755.1 Prevotellaceae bacterium | reverse complement strand
TTCGTACATGTCAGGGAGCAGTTGCGCGGCGCCGTACCTGTGAGCACCATCATGGAGTTTGTTTCCAATCCGCGTTACCGCGCGCAGACCCAGCGCGGAGAGCGGGTGGCATACATCCCTGCACGCAGCATTGCGGTGCCGGTAAACAAAGAAAACATACTGAAAAACCGGAAAGTTGAAGAGGACACCCTGCCGGGATGGGTTTCGTCGAGCCGGATTGACGCCGACAAATTATTGGATACAATGGTGATTAACATATCCAAAGACGATATCCGCAAGCCCGACCTGATGATTCTCGACCTGCTGGCGCACAACAACTGGGAGCGCCCGGTGTATTTCGTATCCATGAGCGGCGACATGTCGCTCGACCTCCGCAAATACTATCAATATCTCGGCTTCACTTACAAGCTGGTGCCCTTGCGGGAAGCCCCCGGTAAGCAAAACGTGGCCATCAACACCGACGAACTGTACGACAAGATGATGAACGTATATCGCTGGGGTAACATGAATAAAAAGGGCATTTTTGTGGATTACAATAACTCTTATACATTGACGCTGGCGCTTAACGTGCGCGGCATGCATGCGCGTCTCGCCGAGGATTTGATGAATAAAGGCAGAAAAGAAGAGGCGGTGGCCATCCTCGACAGTGCGATGGTACGGATGCCGGCCTGCAACTTCCCGCTCAATATCTCAGCCGGCCAAAACGATGTGGAGATTATGAATATTATACAGTTGTATTACCGCTTAAACCAAACCGGCAAGGCCGACGCCATGGCCGAAGAATTTGTGGCGCTCACCGAAAAGAATTTGGCTTTCTTCTCCACGTTGCGCGATGCTTCCTACGACCTTGAATTGAATTTGGCCTACATGCAGCAGTTGGGTACCGTGCTGGCGCCCTACAACGAGGAACTCTCCATGCGGGTCAAACAGCAACTCGATTTCTACCTCGCCAAGCTGGGCTACGCAAAATAGGGAAAGGTTTCAAGATTTCAACCTTAAATTGTGGTAAGTAAGCGCTGCCGAAGGGCAGCACTCCACTTGTTTGATAATATCCGGCGTGGCAGCGGCGGTGAGGTTAATCCACGGATGGCGTTTCGGGTTGAACACCCGCGGCAATCCCTGCCAGCAATTCCCCGAATGGCAACAGCGGTCGGGGCGCCAGATTACGGTTACTTCTCCATTGGTGTATTGTTTTACCGTATTCATCGGTTTGTCAGTCTTCAACTACCAGCGTGTTCCATTCCGGATGACGGCGCAGGTAAGTCACCACAAACGGACAGAGGGGAATAATCTTCCAGTGGCGCTGTTTAATTTCCGCCAACGCGCCTGCCACCAATTCCAGCCCCACGCCCTGTCCGCGCAGCGCTTCGGGCACGAAAGTGTGCGTGAGCGCCATGACGCCGTCGCCCGTCCTTTCATATTCCAATATCGCCACATGGTTGCCTGCGGCCAATTCAAACCGGCGGGCAGATTTATGATGTACTACGGTAGCCATTTACAGCACCGCCGCAATTTTTCGTATTTTGGCAAGTCGTGAACACAATTTTTTATCCTTTTTCGCCATTTGCAAATTGTAGCTTGTTTGTATTTTTACAAGCAAATCGGCATTCAAGCCCAATGCGGCTTCAATGAGCAAAGCAAAATCAGTGGACACGGAACGTTTGCCGTTTAATATTTCGTTCAACATGGGATACGAAACATCAAATTTTAGTGCAAAAGTTCTTTGCGATATTTCCCTGTATTCCAGCTCTTCTTTGATAAGCTCTCCGGGATGAAAAGGCTCAAACGGCATCAGGTTATTTGCTATCATTCGCGGATCAACCCCTTTAATATTAATCATAACGTTACTATTTATAATGTTTTGACAATTCTAATATGTTGCACACTGTAACAATTGGCTCACTTGCTTCATCTTTTACGGTAAACTCTATTCGGTATTGTTTGTTTACCCTGATAGAAGAAATACCTTTTTTATCGCCTTTTAATACTTCATAATTCAACGAATTAATAATGTAAAGGTCTTCAATGCTATTTGCCGCTAAAAGGACACCGATACAAAATCTATATTTACGTGCTATTTCCGGCTGAAAGCGATGCTTTTTGCCGATTGTCCTGCCTGTTTTATACAAGTCGCGCAAATATTCTTTTTCAAAAACTACGGTCATACCTTTTTCACTTGCTCGGCACAAAGTTACACATTATTTCTGGTATTCTCTAAAAAAGTGAAGGTAACTATATACCTGTTTACACTAAATTGCTATATATAATTACCTATGCGAATTCCAACCTTTTTTCAATAGACTCCTTTATGAAAGAATTTAAAGTGGAGCCATGCATCTTCGCCCAGATGGAAGCCCTGCGGTGTAAATCAGGTGTTAATCTCACATTGAAGCTTCCTTTAAAACTTCTTTCGACCGGTATGTTTTCCGTTTCACAATCTTTTATGTGTTCGTCAATCATATAGCAAAACGATTCTTTTAATTTTTTTACCGTATCCCCTTCAAAAGTGACTAAATCGTTAATTCCTTCCACTTTCCCAAAAAAAACATTATCCTCGGCGGAAAAATGAACGGAACCGATAAATCCCTTATAAGTAAGCACATCATTCATAAAAGCAGGCGTATTATCAATTTATCGCTTTTCGACACTTTTATTGTTTTTTGCAAAGGTATGATTTTTATTTTGAACAGCAACTAAATTTTAGTTGCAAATCGAATCTTGCCCATTCAAAACCTTTTACTACCTCTGCCATCAAACCAATGAGAAAAATTAAGGTTTAAATCTTTAAATCATGGAATAATCCTGTACGCAACAAGCACATAAATGAATTATTGTCGTCAATAAATGAATTATTGTCGTCAATAAATGGATTATTGTCGTCAATAATTGGGTTATTGCGTGCAGAAAATACCTTTTTAAGGTTGAAATCTTTGAATTTTTAAATCTTTAAATCTTTGAATTTAGCGCAAATGGGGGAACTTTGCGGCTGGTTAATTACCGGCTTACCGGCAGTGTGAACAGAAACTGCAAGCCGCCGCCGGGGCGGTTTCTCACGGTGATGGTTCCCTTATGAAACGCGATGCTGTGCTGCACGATGGCCAGTCCGAGACCTGTGCCGCCGGTATCGCGCGTGCGCCCTTCGGTGACGCGGTAGAAGCGTTCGAACAGCCGCTGCAGGTGACGCTCGTCGGCAATGCCCACGCCGGTGTCGGCAAATGAAAAATGCAGGAAGTCGTCGTCTTCGCCACATTGTGCGATGACGATTTTCACGTTTTTGCCGGCATAGTGCACCACATTCTCCATCAAATTGCGGAATACCGTGTACAAAAGATTTTCATTGCCCCGCACCAGCGTATCCTGCGGCACATCGGAGGTTACCTCGATGCCTTGCGCGTTCAAGGCCGGCGCCAAATCAACCGCGGCCTTGTTGATGACGGCCGCCAGCTCCACCGGTTGCAGGTGGAACATGCCCGAAGGCTCTTCCAGCTTGGTGAGCAGGCTCATGTCGCGGATCAGTTCCGAGAGCATCAGTGTTTGGCGGTAGGCTTTTTGCAGGAATTGCCGTTCTTTCTCCGGGTCTAACTGTTGCTCCAGAATGGTTTCGAGGTATCCGCGGATGCTGGTAACCGGCGTACGCAGCTCGTGGGCTACATTTCCGGTGAGTTCCTGTTTCAGCTTGCGCGTCTTTTCCTTCTCAAGTTCGATTTTTTTCTCGTTTGTTCTTAATTGCAAATAATTCTGCACGATTTTTGCGCCGATTTCGCCCAACTCGTCATCCGGGAAATGCGTGTCGGCAATGTTCACGGTGTTGCTGCCAACGGCCATGGAGAAGTCGCGCAGCTTCCTGATGGATTTGCCGAAGCGCCCGGCCACATAATGAATGAACAGGATGCCCGCCGCGAAGAGCGCCAGGATGTAATACAGAAAGCCATTGCCGGGCTTGAGGAAATGCCGCACCTGAATGTCGTAGGGCAAAGCCATGCGAATATAATAATGGCCGGACTGCTTGGCATAGTACAAATATTTCCGGCTGTTGGACGCCGACACGCGAATGTCGGAGCCCTTTCCGCGTTGGGCGGCCTGCAGTATTTCCGGACGGTGGGCATGATTTTCGAGCGGTGTGCCGGGCGTCAGGCGGTTGTCATACAACACCTGCCCCTGAAGGTCTATCAGGGTGACCCGCATGTCCGGCGGAAGCAGCTGCGACAAGCTGTCGAACAGCGCCGCCGGGCGGTCGTGCCGGTCGAGGTAGCGGCCGGTAATATCGGCGCAGGCGTCTAATTTCTCTTCGAGCGCCTCGGTCTTGTATATCTTCTCGCGGTATTGCACAAACACGGCCACGCCCACCGTGAACCCCGCGAGGATAATACAAAAACTAACGGTTAGCCGCTGTTTGTAGGAGATTTTCATCTTTCGGGAATATTAAACCGGTAGCCATAACCCGAGCGGCTTGAGATTAACGACGCATGCACGCCTAATTTCTTCCGCAGCCGGGTAACGTGTACGTCGATGGTGCGCTCGGTGGTGTACAGCGCATCTTTCCACAGCAGGTCGATGATGTCCTCGCGGCGGAACACCCTGTCGGGGTTGGAGGCCAGCAGCGCCAAAATTTCAAATTCGGTCTTGGTCAGCGGCACCACTTTGTGGTCAATCAGCA
>JAIRMK010000006.1 GCA_031258755.1 Prevotellaceae bacterium | reverse complement strand
AGCATCATTTCGGGTGCGCCGGGATATTTTTTAGGCGAAAACACGTAGAGGAACTCGCGCTTCAGGGCTTTCAATACCCGGCGTTCGGCATATACATCAACCGGTTTCCCGGTGATATGGTTAAATGCCCGCACGTCGTCAAGCCCGGCAATATGGTCTTTGTGCTCGTGGGTAAGTAAAATTCCATCGAGTTGTCGCACACGTTTCCGCAGCAGCTGTTGGCGAAAATCGGGGCCGGCGTCAATCAGCAACACCTTTCCTTCCGTTTCCAGCAGCACCGACGAGCGCAATCGCTTGTCGCGCATATCCGTCGAGCAGCATACCGCACAATCACACGCAATCACCGGCACCCCCTGCGAGGTGCCCGTACCCAAAAAAGTCATTCTCATCATTTCACAAATGTAAGCGAAAAAAACGACTTTCACTATATTTTTGGAAGTTAAAAAATAATTTCCTACCTTTGCCGCCTAAATAAAAGGAGGTGGTTGCATTATGATTATAGTACCCGTTAAAGAAGGCGAAAACATTGAACGCGCGTTGAAAAAATTCAAGCGTAAATTTGAAAAGACCGGCGTAATACGCGAATTGCGTAACCGTAAAACTTTCGTGAAAAAGTCGGTAGTACGCCGTGACGAAATCAAAAAAGCTATCTATCGCCAACACCTGCAACTGGAAGAAGAAAACAGCTAACACAACGGCGATGCAACAAATCGCAGTTGCTTATTGATAATGTGCCGGGAAAAGATTATATTTGTCTTTTGTTGGCATTTTTTATTATGCTCGAAGCCTTTACTAAATATCTCAAATCCGAAAAACACTACTCGACGCATACCATAACACTCTATCTGGATTGTGTGCGGAAATTCCTTGCCTACGCCGGACTGCAGGAAACCGACGCCGGCACAACCGCCACGGCAACCGACGTCCGCTCGTGGCTGGCCAACATGTTGAAGGGTAAATTGAGCACCCGCACCGCCAATTTAAAACTCACCGCATTAAATTGTTATTTTAAATTCCTGCTCCGCGAAGGCGCTGTGAGCAACAATCCGCTACAGAGGGTGGCACGGCCAAAAATGAGCAAACGGTTACCCGCTTTCTTTGAGGCCAACTCCTTAAATAATATGCTCAACAACACCAGTCAGGACAACACCTACGTCACACAACGCAATATGATGATTGTGGAGCTGCTTTATGTCTCGGGAATACGGCGGGCAGAACTAATCGGACTGAAAACCCATCATACATTTTTCAAAGAGAACATTATCCGTGTGCGGGGAAAAGGCGACAAAGAGCGTGAAATCCCGCTTTTGCCGGCCATTATGGAAAAACTGAAAAATTATGTATCTTTGCTACAGGAAACATTTCCCGGTTCGGAATATTTATTCGTAACCGAAAAAGGAAAAAAATTATACCCTTCGGCAGTGAACAATATCGTACAAACCGTATTATCCAAAGAAGGCTTTAGCGGAAAGAAAAGCCCGCACATGCTGCGCCATTCGTTTGCCACACATTTGCTGAACAACGGCGCCGACCTCAACAGTATTAAAGAAGTGCTGGGGCACAGAAGCCTGGCCGCAACACAGGTCTATACGCATAATTCATTTGAAAAATTAAAAAAAGTATATCAGAAAGCGCATCCGAGAAAATAAAGTAATAACATCTAAATATTGAGTGGTATGGAAATTCGTATTCAATCGGTAAAATTTGATGCTGATGTAAAACTGACCGATTACATCAACAGGAAAGTAGCAAAGTTAGACCGCTTTTTCGACGGGATTATTGCTGCGGAAGTATCTCTAAGCCTAACCCCCGACCATGAAAATAAGAAAGTGTCCATTCGTCTCGAAATACCGGGATATGATGTGATGGCAGAGCGCCATGCCAAGAAGTTTGAAACTGCGGTAGTGGCCTGTGTAGATGTATTAAAAACACAACTCAAGAAAACAAAAGAGAAGATGCGCGGCCAGTAATCAGTGCCCGAACATCCGGCGCATTCGTTCAAAGAAATTTTTATCGTTATGGTCGGGAGCCGGTTGAAAGTTCTTGGCCGTGGCTAATTTTTCCAATATTTTTTGCTCTTCCCTGTCGAGTTTTTTAGGGATCCACACGTTAATGTGTACGAGCAAATCGCCGGCGCCGTAACCGTTGAGTTCGGGCAAGCCCTTATTACGCAAGCGAAGCACGCGGCCAGGCTGTGTGCCGGGCTCAATTTTTATTTTCACTTTTCCATCTACCGTAGGAATTTCGGCCATCATGCCCAACGCCGCATCGCTCACACTGATGAACAGCGAATATATAAGGTCATTTCCGTCGCGTTGCAGTTCGGGGTGTTCTTCTTCCTCAATGACCACCAACAGGTCGCCGTTAATACCGCCATTACGCGCTGCATTCCCTTTTCCCACAATGGAAAGCTGCATGCCTTCACTCACGCCTGCAGGTATTTTAAATGATATTTCTTCCTGTCTCGGCAGGATACCCGCGCCATGACAAACCGCGCAAGGCGTTTGTATAGTCCTGCCTTCCCCACCGCATGCCGTGCAGGGAGAAGTAGTTTGCATACGGCCAATCATGGTGTTCATCACCCGGTTTATTACGCCAGAGCCTTTGCAGGTGGCGCAAGTCGTAAATGCCGTGCCGTCCTTGGCGCCGGTGCCTTTACAAGCCGTACAGGCCACCTGTTTATTGATTTTAATCTTCTTCTCCACCCCATGCGCTATTTCCTTCAGGTCGAGTTTCACCCTGATGCGTATGTCCGACCCGCGCGATACGGCGCGGCGCGTGCGCCCGCCCCTGCCACTGCTGAAAGCGCCGGAAAAACCGCCATAGCCCATGTTTTCAAAAATATCGCCGAATTGCGAGAAGATATCATCCATGGAAAATCCGCCGGCATGGCCGCCACCGGCGGCGCC
>JAIRMK010000205.1 GCA_031258755.1 Prevotellaceae bacterium | reverse complement strand
GCTTTTCCGGCATTCAGCGCAGCTAAAGCAGGGCGTAATCCGGCAAAGCCCACCAGCGCACTCACCACCATATCGGCGGTGTCCCATGCCGCTATTTCCGACAAGGCTTTTTCGCCGGCATACACTTTTATAAAATGAGGCGTCAGCGCTTCGGCTACTTCTTTATATTTCTCTTCATCGGCTATGACCACCGCATTAGGATGAAATTCGAGCGCCTGTTTAATCAGTAAATCCGCATTGCTGTTGGCGGTCAGCACTTCCGCTTCAAACAAATCGGGATGCAGTTTTATGACTTCCAGGGTTTGGGTGCCTATCGAGCCTGTGGATCCGAGAATATTGATGCGCTTTTTTTTCATACAGTGTTAGAAAGAAATATATTTTTCGGGATCTACCGGATTGCCGTTATACCACAATTCAAAATGCAGGTGCGGGCCTGTGGTAAGTTCTCCCGAATTACCCACAATAGCAATGGCTTCTCCCGCCTTCACCGGTTCGCCGGTTTTCTTTAGCAGTTTCGCATTATGTTTGTAAATGGATATAATGTTGTTCTTATGCTGTACCTGAATTACGTGGCCTGTTTCCGAAGTCCACGCGGCCATCACCACCGTGCCGTCGAGCGTAGAAGAGACCACCGCATTGGGCGTGGTCACGATATCCACGGCAAAATGTTCCTTCATCGTATTGAACTTATCGGTAACGGCGCCCTTCACCGGCGCGAAGAAATGCATTGTTTCCAAAGGTTGCAATCCGTTTTGTTTATCGGGTATTCCCGATGATGACACATGAAACTGCACTTCGCGTTCTATTTCCAAGCGTAATAAGGAATCCTCTTTTGAATGAATACGGATATACGGTTTGCCGCGCGGCACCGAATCGGTCAATGACACTTCAATAGGAATAGGATCCTGTCCCGACACAATGCGGTTGATATTCGCCAAGTGAAGTTCCCATCTATACATCATCAGTTCCAAAGAATCGGCACGCAACGCATTCCGTACAATTTCGCGCCGTGTGTCGCTATTCGGGTATCCGGGGATAAATCCACGCAACGGTGTAAAAGCAATCATCACCACCACGAGCGCAATAATCGCTACGACTACGGAACCCGTCAACATCCATGCTTCCATCCTCGACAAACGAATATGCCAAAGCTGTTTGAACGATTCATCATTATAGATGGAGAAACGATATTTATGCTTTAGCCTTCCCTGTTTTTTCTTTGTTTCCTGATAATGTTCCTTAGTCATGATAGCGGCTATTCATGTTTGCCAAAATCTTCCTGAACGTTATTATCTTCTCTATGATTTTCCTTGTGTGCGTCGTCCTTATGGTGGTCACGCCGGTCATTCCTTCTATCATCATAACGACGGCTATCCCTGTGCCGGTCGTCTCTTCTATCATCCCTGCGGCGATCATCTCTTCTGTCATCCCTGCGCCGGTCGTCCCTGCGACCGCCCCGTGCGCCATGGGGCCTTGCGGCAGGTTCTACATAGCCTTCCGGCTTGTCTAACAAAGCACGTATCGACAAACGCAACTTGCCGGCTTTCTCATCAATCTCAAGCAATTTCACATCTATCACATCGCCAACCTGTAAAACATCGGTTACTTTATTCACCCTGTTCCACGACAGTTCGGAAATATGTACCATGCCCTCCCGTCCCGGAAGTATTTCCACAAACGCGCCGAAGTCAAGAATTGATACCACTTTCCCATGATATACCTGACCTATTTCGGGACTGGTGGCAATGCCCTGAATCCATTGAAGCGCTTGCGCGATCGACTCTTTGTTTTCTCCAAAGACCGCAACCAGCGCCACATTATTCTCTTCGGTAATGGTAATTACCGTATTGGTTACTTTTTGAATTTCCTGTATCACCTTGCCGCCTGTGCCTATCACGGCGCCAATAAATTCGGTAGCAATAACAATTTGTTCCATTCGCGGCACGTGCGGTTTAAATTCGGCACGCGGCTCACTGATGGTTTTCAACATTTCGCCCAGAATGTGCAGGCGTCCCTGTTTGGCCTGTTCCAGCGCTTGTTGCAAAACCTCATACGGCAGGCCATCAACCTTAATGTCCATTTGGGTAGCCGTAATGCCGTCGGCCGTACCGGTCACCTTAAAATCCATATCGCCCAGGTGATCTTCATCACCCAGAATGTCGCTCAATATGGCATATTTTTTTGTTTTGCTGTCGGTAATCAAACCCATGGCAATACCCGATACGGGTTTGGTAATTTTTATGCCTGTATCCATCAGCGCCAGGGTGCCGGCGCAAACGGTAGCCATTGATGATGATCCGTTTGATTCGAGAATATCCGATACAACCCGCACCGCATAAGGGTTGTCTTCACCGGTAGGCACCACTGATTTCAAAGCGCGGTAAGCCAGGTTGCCGTGGCCGATTTCGCGCCGACTGGTGCCGCGTATCGGTCGCGCATCACCGGTAGAAAAAGGAGGAAAATTATAGTGCAGCACGAATTGTTGAGAGTTTTGCACCAACACATCATCCACTTCCTTTTGGTCTAATTTTGTGCCCAAGGTTACGGTGGTTAATGATTGCGTTTCGCCGCGGGTAAAAACAGCCGATCCATGTGCAGCCGGCAGGTAATCCACTTCGCACCATATCGGGCGTATGTCCGTTGTCCCGCGCCCGTCGAGGCGTACGCTCTCATCAAGAATCATATTACGCATGGCTTCTTTTTCCACGGCATGGTAATAACGATTTACCATCACTTCCTTTTCTTCGCGTTCCTCCTCCGCGATGGTTTGCATAAATTCCTCTTTCAACGCCTCAAAAGCATCGGTACGCTCCTGTTTCGTCGTGCCCGATTTGGCAATTGCATAACACTTGTCGTAGCAGAATTGATGCACGGCAGCACGCAATTCCTCATCATTGGTTTCATGCGAGTAAGTGCGTTTTTGCGTTTTCCCCACCGTTTCCGTCAATTCCAATTGTATCTTGCAATGGTTTTTAATTTCGTCATGTGCCACTTTGATGGCTTCCAACATGTCGGCTTCGCTCACTTCTTTCATCTCGCCTTCCACCATCATAATATTATCATACGATGCCGCCACTATGATGTCAATGTCCGACTGTTCCAAGTCTTTAAATGAAGGGTTTATTTTCATTTCACCATTAACGCGCGCCACCCGCACTTCCGAGATAGGTCCGTTGAATGGAATATCGCTAACAGCCAATGCCGACGAGGCGGCCAAGCCGGCCAGGGCATCGGGCATAATGTCTTTTTCTGCAGAAATCAACGTAACGTTTACAAACACTTCGGCATGAAAATCGTCGGGAAACAAAGGCCGCAAAGCGCGGTCTATTAAACGCGACACTAAAATTTCATAATCACTGGGACGTCCTTCCCGCTTCATAAACCCGCCCGGATAACGGCCTGCGGCGGCATATTTTTCTTTGTATTCCACCTGCAAAGGCATAAAATCAACATCTTCTTTTGCCTCTTTTGCACAGGTAACGGTAGCCAACAACATGGTTCTACCCATTTTCACAACCACTGAGCCATCGGCCTGCTTGGCCAATTTACCTGTTTCAATTTCAATGGTCCTGCCATCAGTCAATGTGATGGTCTTTTTAACTACATTCATATTTTATTCCTCGATTAATGTCTGAACAAAAGAAAGAAAAAGGCAATGCGATGCATTTGCCTTTTTCTTTTTGTTTATTTCCGAAGGTTGAGTGCCTTCACAATTTCCCTGTATCGTTCAATATCTGCGGTTTTCAGATAATCCAAAAGCCGACGACGCTTACCGACCAATTTCAACAAGGCACGCTGCGTATTGTAGTCCTTCTTGTTGTTTTTCAGATGATCAGTAAGATGAGCGATACGGTAGGAAAATAGCGCAACCTGGCTCTCCGGAGAGCCACAGTCGGTATTAGACTTCCCGTACTGTCCGAAAATCTCTTGCTTTTTCTCTGCTGTTAAATACTCTTTCATAAATGCAAGCAATTGATTTTTAAATTAATATTCATAAAATCCAAAAAATGGAACTACAAATGTACGTTTATTTTTCGGAATACCAAATTAATTCGGGCAAAA
>JAIRMK010000121.1 GCA_031258755.1 Prevotellaceae bacterium | reverse complement strand
TGAATGTAGAAAGCGGCACTTCTACGAACATGGTGTTCCAATCGCTCATGGCGCCGTTCCATAATCCGGGCAATTCAAGCGCTTTCAACGCGCGGCCATCTTTGCTTTTCTGCGATATGAAACCGGTAGCGGGGTCGCGGAATTTGCGCAAGTCATACACGCCGCCTTTGTAATCGCGGAAAGAGCACACCACGTCCACCGGATTGAAGTGGGTGGACGCCTGAAATATTTTTTTTACAGCTGCATCGTGCAGGTCAATTTGTGAGCTCTCCACGATTTGCAGCGACTGCGAACCGTCGGCGTTACGTGCAAGAAAAGGCCCTCCGCCGGGCTCTCCTGCGTTTTTTACCATGCCGCATACCCGCATGGGGCGGTTCAGTTTGGCATACAGTAGCGCGGCGTACTGTCCTGCTTCCACCTCAGGCAGGGTGATGCAAAAGTTTTGCGCAATAAACGTGGCAATTTCCTTTAACTTCACACTGCAGACGCCCTGTTCCAGTTCGGCGAGGTAAGCGGCAATCCGGCTGCGCAGTTTCAGCATCATGCCGGCCAGCACTTTTTTCCAGTGAATGGTGTCGGGTTTCAACCGGTCGGGCGCCACGTTATCGATGTTCTTGATGAACACAATGTCTTCCTTTATTTCTGCAAGATTTTCGAGTAGCGCGCCATGTCCTCCGGGTCGAAACAGGAGGCTTCCGTCGGCATTCCGGAAAGGCGTGTTATCCAATTCCACCGCCAGCGTGTCGGTTGACTTTTGTTGTTCCGAGAAACTTATTTCATACGTTACGCTATACCGTTTTTCATAGGCGGGCTGCACTTTTTTCAACAAAGCGTTGAACTTGCCGGCGTGTTCGGGCGATACGGTGAAATGCAGGCGGGCTATATCGTTCGCGTCTTTGGCATACAACGCCGCCTCTACCAGATGCTCCTCAAAGGCGGTGCGCGCGCCTTCGGCGTAGCGGTGGAATTTCAACAAACCTTTCGGCAGTTGTCCATAGTTGAGGCCGCTCGCTTCGAGCAGTCCGTTTAACACCGCTTGCGGGTCACGGCAATTGGGTGTTTTAAGCACGCTCATCAGGTCGTCGTAGAATGCAAAGTCGGGCAACCGCTCGAAAAAAGTATCGGTTTCGGGGGTTGTCTTCGCGGCGTCACGCATTTCGTAGAGCGATTTAAACATACGTGTCGCCGCGCCTGAGGCCGGCACGAACTTGAGCCGGCTACCGCCCCACTCGTCAAACATGTGTACAAGCTCGGTTTGCTCTTCGTCGCTTACCTGTACTATGCCTTTGCCGGCCACGGCAGGCGCTATGATCGGCATATATGGAAAACCGTGGCGGAAATCTTCTATTTGCTGCTCCGCCTGTGCAGGCTCGATGCCCAAATGCCGGAGCTGTTGAATGTCGGATGCAGAGAACATAATGATTATGTTTTTATTCATCTATTTTACAAATATACAATTTTTTTTGTTTTCTTCTAGGGCAAACGCACGAAAATATTACCTTTGCAAGATGAAATTGGTATATAATTATTTGTGTAGTATAGAGGATTTTCGGATGGAGAAGAAATGTTTACACAAGCTATCCGACATATTACTAATAGGCTTACTGACCTATTTAAGTAATGGAGAAGATTATGAAGATATGGTTCTGTTTGCCAAGACTCATAAAGATTTTTTGAAAGAGTTCACAGATTTGGCCAATGGCATACCGTCTCATGACACCTTTAACCGTGTATTTTCAACCATAGAACCGGAATTACTCCGCCAATGCCTAAACAGTTACGGGAAGGATATTGTAGGCACGCTATCGGAGAAACAAATTTGCCTTGATGGGAAAAAACTTCGAGGCGTATCACCGTCCAGCAGGGGCAACAAAGGGTTGTATATTGTAAACGCGTGGGTGTCGGAGAACCGGCTGTGCATAGGTCAAAAGAAGGTTGATGACAAAAGTAATGAAATAACGGCTATTCCCCGTCTGATAGAGGAGTTGGACATAACGGAAGCTACGGTAAGCATAGATGCTATTGGCTGTCAGCATGAAATAGCCGGACAGATAACGGGCAAGGGCGGACACTATCTGCTGTCGTTGAAAGAAAATCAACGGGGTTTATATGAAGATACCGTATGTGTATTTAAAGCTTGTGCTGCGGAAAGTGTATCGGAAGAGTGGGAATATGACCACGGTCGATACGAGGTTCGCAAGTGCAGCATAATTAAAGCTCAAGATGCGTTACTGGATGAACATCTAAAAGTATGGACAGATCTGAAGACCCTGGTAAAAGTAGAAGCAACGCGTATGATCAAAGAAAAAGAGACGAAAGAAATCCGCTACTACATCAGCGACGAACAGGGATTGAGTGCCACCTACTTTAACGCATTGGTCAGGGGACACTGGGGTATTGAAAATCATTTACACTGGCATTTGGATGTTACATTCAGGGAAGATAATTGCAGAGCAAGAAAAGGAAATGCTCCTGAAAATCTATCTACGCTCAGAAAACTTGCTTTACAAATAATTCATGAGCAGAATGACAGGCTGAGCTTGAAAAAACGAAGACTTAAAGCTGCTTATGATGTAACGTACTTAAAAAAAATGCTAACCTGATTTTCGTGCGTTTGCCCTAGTTTTCTTCATTCTCCGGCAATATTAAAACCAAGGGCTTGTAAAGATTTGCCTGCATAGTCGCCGGGGACCGTATAGGCGGTGAAATCATTACGCAAGGGGTAATTGTTTCTTATTGTTTCAAAATGTGCGGGTTGCCGGCGGAGTTGGGCGTCTATTTCCAAAACAGGGAAAGTTTTTTGCACAACAGCGCACAATTTTTCCTGCACATTGCCTCCTTCGGAGATGATAACAGGCGATGCAACCGGTTCGGGATAAGGAATTTCGGGTACTGGCTCAGGATCGTTGCACCATTTTGCCAATGCCTGCAATATCATTTGTGAGGCGTTTCGCTTGCCCTGCAGCGAATAACCGGCGATATGCGGGGTGGCGATGTCTGTTACATCCAGCAGCTTCGTATTGATTTGCGGTTCATTTCGCCATACATCCAGCGCCAGCGCTCCTAATTTGAAACGGTATTGCATCAAGGCGTCCTCGTCGACGACTTCGCCGCGCGACGTGTTGATCAACCATACCCCTTCTTTGCAGGCGCGGAAGAAAGCATGCCCGGCAAATCCGTATGTGTCAGTCTGTAATGGAATATGGAGCGTGATAATGTCCGATTGGCGCAGCAATACATCCAAAGTCGTGAAAGAATGACTTCCTTCACGCGCCTCCCGTGGGGGGTCGTTGAGTAGTACATTCATATTTAATGCTTTTGCCGCATTGGCCACTTGCTTTCCTACATTTCCCACGCCAATAATTCCTAAAGTAAGCTTGGAGAGGTCGGTCTTTTTCTTCATGGCGAGGCTTAGCAGCGCCGTGATCACATATTGCATTACCGCCGGCGCATTGCTGCCGGGGGCATTGGCTACGGTTATGCCGTGGCGGCAGCAATACTCAAGGTCAATATGGTCGGTGCCGATGGCAGGGGCGCCAATAAATTTTATATAGCTGTTTTTTAGTAATTTAGTGTCGCAAATCGTGCGGGTACGTACCAATAGCGCTTCGGCGCGGCCAAGTATGCCGGCGGTGATATTTTTCCCTTCTATCTGGTAGATATTCCCATATTTACAAAGGAATTTGTCTAAGAAAGGTATCCGGTTATCTATTATAATGTTCATTTTAAGAGAAAATTTTAAGTTTCTTCGGAGAATTTTAGTATCTTTGCGGCAAATTTAATAACTTGCAACGAATTTAGCAATGTAAATAATTATTTATATGAAAAAGAATATAATGACTACACGAAAAATATTATTAGGGCTTTTTAGTATGGCCTTAGTATTTATTGCCATCACAGATGTTGATGCACAACGCCGTAGAAAAGTAGGTAAGGGAGGCCGTCCTGTTGAAATTATGGCGGGCCTTGATGAGGCTGCAACTTTTCGTGGTCAAAGTGAAGAGGGATTTAAGGAATGGGTAACAAGAAATGCCAATTTCCCGGATGAGTGTATCCGAAAAGGCATACAGGGTATAGTAATAGTGGGGTTTAATGTGAGCGCCAATGGAGAGGTGGAAAACGTTCACCTGGATAAGGGCTACCATCCCGCATTAGATATGGAAGCGAAGCGCGTAGTGAGTCTGTCACCGCAATGGGTGCCGGCCTACAAGAGCGGTACGAAGGTGTCTACACCGTTTGTCGTGCCGGTGATTTTTGAGTTTAACCGTATTAAAAATAAAACGGCTTTGCGCCCCGGTATCGTGCAAAGCTATAAAAACTTGCCTCTCCAATTTGTAAAAGAAGAACCGAAGTTTGAGGGTAAGGAATTTAAGGAATTTATCAAATTATTCAACCACTATTTGGTCTATCCGTTTGATGCCAAACGTGCGGGTATTGGCGGGAAAGTGATGTTGCGCTTTACGATCGGAGGCGATAACAAGTTGTGGGGTGTGATTGCCCAGGGAACCAATAAAATTCTGGAAGATGAAGTATATCGCGTGATGAATTTTAAACGCATGCTTAACGGTTGGACTTCAGGAGTAGAAAACGGACAAAATGTGAATACGGAATGTTTGCTTGTGGTTACGTTTGATTATGATAAAAAGACCGCCCGCCTTGATTTTGGTGAAAAACAAATAGGGGAGACGCTGGTTTATGAGCCGCCTGTATTTTTAGGTGAAAAAAATCATGATTTTCATCAATTCGTAATCAATAATCAACGTTACCCGGTAGTTGCGCAAGAAAATAAGGTGGAAGGTACGGTAGTGGTCGATTTTGTAATCAACACTCGTGGAAAGATTGATAGCATTCAGATTGTAAATAGCGTGCATCCGCTACTCGACAAAGAAGTGGTGCGTGTATTGCGTATGTCCGATGCTTCGCGCTGGCAGCCGGCAAAGTATAATAACTGGGCGGTGAGTACGCACTATTGGTATCCGTTTGTCTTTTCACTCGATAAATTATCTCCGCTGGAACAAATTGCCTCGGATATGTTGGTCAGCTCAAGCTATGACCCGCCATTGTTTAACAACAGGGCCTACACCCATTTCTTCGATTTTGTTGATGCCAACATTATTGATATAAATCCCGGTGAAACGAAACAAAAAACGGTGCTGATAAGTTTTATCCTCGATGGGGAAGGACAAGTGTTGAACATTAAAAACATAGGCACAATAGGTGAAAATGTGGAAATAGATGAAGTGGAGGAAGCCATACGTGTAGTAGCTTTGTCGGAAGGATATTGGACGCCTGCACGGGGCAGCACAGGCCGTTCGTCATCGGTTCAAATCATTGTTCCCATACATCTTTACGATAAGTCGCGTTATGAATAAAAGGATTTAATGGGGTCGTTTTTAAATGCATTAAATCCGGCGCAGCATGATGCGGTTGTTCATTATGAAGGGCCTTCATTGATTATTGCGGGCGCCGGTTCCGGAAAGACAAGAGTATTAACATACCGCATAGCGTATTTGTTGGAACAGGGCGTGGCGCCCTATAATATATTGGCGCTGACCTTTACAAACAAAGCAGCGGATGAAATGAAAGAACGTATCGGCCAATTGGTGGGAGCCGATAAAACGCGCCGGTTGTGGATGGGTACGTTTCATGCGGTGTTTGCACGTATTCTTCGCTCGGAAGCCCAACATCTGGGGTTTCCGTCTTCATTCTCAATCTATGACGCCACCGACAGCAAAAGCGTGGTCAAAAGCTGTATCAAAGAATTGGGATTGGATGAAAAGGTGTATAAACCCTCTTCCATATTCGGGCGTATTTCCATGGCGAAAAATAACTTGATTACGCCGGCCGCTTACGTCTCAAATGCCAATCTGATGGCCGCCGATGCGGCTATGCGCTGCTCACAAACGCATGACATATATCGCTTGTATGCGCAAAAATGCCGCCTGTCGGGCGCTATGGATTTCGACGACTTGTTGTTGTTTACAAATATCCTGTTTCGCGATTTCCCCGATGTGCTTGAGAAGTACCGTCGTTACTTCCGCTACATTCTGGTTGATGAATATCAGGATACGAATTATGCGCAATATCTGATTGTAAAACGGCTGGCGGAACCGGAACGGAACGTCAGTGTGGTGGGCGATGATGCGCAAAGTATTTACTCGTTCCGCGGCGCGCGCATCGAAAATATCCTGAATTTCAGGAATGATTATCCTGAGTACAGGGAATACAAGCTGGAAGAAAATTACCGCTCGACACAAAACATTGTGAATGCAGCGAACAGCGTGATTGAAAAAAACAAGATGCGCTTGAATAAAACCTGTTTTTCACGGGCGGAAAGTGGAGAGAAAATAGGTGTATTAAGGGCTTATACGGATCAGGAAGAGGCGTTCATGGTGGCTTCGGCCATAGCGCAGTGTGCGCGGGAAGAACATAGGTCGTATGACGAATTTGCCATTCTGTACCGCACCAATGCCCAGTCGCGGGTGTTTGAAGAAGCTTTGCGCCGGAAAAATATCCCTTACAGAATATATGGCGGCATGTCGTTTTACCAGCGTGCGGAAGTCAAGGATATGATTGCTTATTTGCGCTTAGCCACCAATCCGAACGACAGTGAAGCCTTCAAGCGCGCTGTGCAAGTGCCCTCGCGCGGCATTGGCGATGTTACTATGGAACGTCTGGAGTCGAAGGCGGTGGTGGAAGAAAAAAGTATTTATGACATCTTGCATCATTTTCCGGCTGAAGAGATAGGCCTGCGAGCGCCGGCACACAAGCGATTGTCGGATTTTATGACGTTGATCGGCGAGTTGTCGGCACAGCAGTTTCAATGCGATGCGTATGATTATGCCATGGAAGTGGGGAAGCGTTCGGGCCTGCTGGCCGAATACTATGCCGATAAGACGCCGGAGGGCGTGGCGCGTTATGAAAACCTCGAAGAACTTTTCAATTCGGTAAAGGAGTTTGTGGAAACCCGGAAGGAAGAAACCGGCGAGGAGGAATTGGTCACCATCCACGAGTATTTGGAAAATGTGGCGCTGCTTACGGACATGGACCGGGAGAAGAAAGTCGAGCCGAAAGTGTCGCTGATGACGGTTCATTCGGCAAAGGGCTTGGAGTTCCGGTATGTATTTATGGTGGGCATGGAAGAATCGTTGTTTCCCGGCAGCATGTCGATTTATTCGCCGGAAGATATAGAAGAGGAACGCCGGCTGTTCTATGTGGCATTGACGCGTGCCAAGTACAAAGCCACCGTGTCGTTTGCACAGAGCCGGTACAGTTGGGGTAAGCAAACATCAAATCCGCCGAGCCGTTTTTTGGACGACATTGATGACAAATACCTTGAAAGGCCTGTCAACGATAAGCGCAGAGACGACGCCTGCTCGCCGCCGGCAAAAAAGGAAACGGACTCGGGGCAACGGCCGGTGATGCGCACGTCGGCGCTGAGTCGCCAGCCCATACCGAATTTCCGTCCCGACGACCCGGCGTTGATAAAAGAAGGCATGACCATTGAACACGAACGTTTTGGTCGTGGTACGGTGAAACGCATAGAGGGCGACGCCTCAAACGTAAAAGCGGTGGTGGAGTTTGAAACAGAGGGCGCCAAGACCTTGTTGCTTAAATTCGCACGACTCCGAATTGTTTCTTCATAAGATTATTTAATTTAAAGGCTTTGCAGGAATTTTTTTACGTTCATCAAAAAAAATACTATCTTTGTGTCAAGTAAAAAGAACTTTTGACGGCTTTTCACTAAAAATAGTCCGATATGAAAATTAATTGTTTACTATTGTTATGCTGCCCC
>JAIRMK010000102.1 GCA_031258755.1 Prevotellaceae bacterium | reverse complement strand
TTGGCGTTAAAACGCGTTGGCTACACTGATGAAGTCGGCCGCTTTCAATGAAGCGCCGCCAATCAGTCCGCCGTCGATGTCGGGTTGGCCGAACAGTTCGGGCGCCGTGGTCGGGTTGCAGCTTCCGCCATACAGAATGGGCGTATGGTCGGCCGCAACGCCGAAGGTGTCTTTCAACACTTTGCGGAGGTAAGCGTGTACTTCTTGCGCCTGCGCCGAAGTGGCTGTTTTCCCTGTACCGATAGCCCACACCGGCTCATACGCGAGAATAATTTTTTCAAAGTCGGCGGCAGGAAGTTGGCAAATAACAGACTGCAATTGTGCATTAACCACTTCAAATTGTTTTCCCGCTTCGCGTTCGCTTAGCTTTTCGCCGATACAGAAAATAGGCGTGAGCTTATGCTTCAGCGCTATTTTCACTTTTTCCAACAATATCTCGTTGGTTTCGCCGTAGTACTCGCGGCGTTCCGAGTGGCCGATGATACAATATTGTACGTCGATAGAGGCCAACATGGCAGCCGACACCTCGCCGGTGTAGGCGCCCGCTTCGTGATTGGCGCAGTTTTGCGCCGCAATGCCGATGCCAGCCTTGCACAGGGGCTCGGCAAAGCAACACAGGTGCGTAAACGGCGGCGCCACAATGAGTGTAACGTCGTTCTTTACGGCGCTTTTCTTTTCAATAATCTCCTGAATCAGCTTTTCGCCTTCTTCATACGTGGTATTCATCTTCCAGTTTCCGGCTACAATCTTTTTTCTCATACTATTCATACATTTATGTGTTAATATTTTTTTTAAAAGCGCGAAAATAAATAAAAATTTTTAACTTTGCATCCTATTTATGGAAAAAAAAGCAATTAAATACACTTTTCTCTTTTTCTGCCTTGGCATAGTATTGTTTCTGCTGTTTGTTGCCGATTTGTTTGCGGGCTCCGTGGTGTTGCCTGTGAGTGAGGTGTGGGCGGCATTAACCGGTGGCGCCGAAGCGTCGGAAACCACCCGGGCTATTGTACTTGACTTCCGTATCCCCAAGGCCATGGTGGCTTTGCTGGCAGGCGTATCCTTATCGGTCAGCGGCTTGCAGATGCAGACCATTTTCAAAAATCCCTTAGCCGACCCTTATGTGCTGGGAATAAGCTCCGGCTCGAGCCTTGGCGTGGCGCTTTTTGTGCTGGGAACGGCTTTTTGGGGCGGAATATCGAGTTTCTGGATGCAGAATTTAGGTTTGGCGCTTGCCGGATGGATTGGCGCGTTCGTGATGCTTGCCGTGATTATGGCGGCTTCCATACGTTTGCGCGATACCATGTCGCTGCTGGTACTCGGCATCATGGTGGGCGGTGTGGTGTCGGCCGTAGTGGGAATTATGCAGTATTTTAGCGAAGCGGCGGCGCTTAAAACGTATGTGTTGTGGACCATGGGAAGTTTCAGCGCAGTGCCGGCCGGACAGTTGGGCATGATGGTCCCGGCTATCGTGCTGGGTCTGCTGCTGGCGTTTTTTACCATGAAATGGCTTGACGCCCTGATGTTGGGTGATGAATATGCCCGCACCATGGGCTTGAACGTACGGCGTGCACGTACCGTACTTATCATCAGCTCGGGTTTTTTGGCGGGAACTGTTACGGCATTTTGCGGCCCCATCGGCTTTATTGGCATTGCCGTGCCGCACTTGTCGCGCATGATGTTTCAAACCGCCAATCATCGCGTGCTTATGCCCGCCACGGTATTGCTGGGCGGGGTGATGATGCTCTTCAGCGATTTGGTGTCGCAACTGCCGGGCGCCGACAGTGTGCTGCCTGTTAACACCATCACCGCATTACTGGGAATACCCGTGATAGTATTTGTGATTTATCGTAACCAACGCGGCTATTAATGAACGTAACCATATACATAAAACAGCTTTCCATAGGCTACCCTAACCCTTCGAGTACGGCTAAAGGCGTGATTTTGCCACCCATCAATGCTTCGCTGACGCCGGGTGAGCTGGTCGCTATTGTCGGACGCAACGGAATAGGAAAAAGCACTTTCCTGCGAACCCTCGTGGGCTTGCAGCCCGCTATCGACGGACTTATTGAAATTAACGACAAACCGCTTTATGCGTATAAAAAAGACGAATTGTCGCGGCTCGTGGGTTTCGTATCTACGGATATTACCCGAATTCCGCACCTGAAGGTGTTTGACTTGGTGGCGCTGGGTCGTTTCCCTTACACCGGATGGATGGGGAAGCTGAAAGTGAATGATAAAATGGTGATTTATGATGCGCTTGAAATGGTGGGTTTGCGCACCATGGCATGGCGCAATGTCGATACGCTGAGTGACGGCGAGCGCCAGCGCACGTTGATTGCCCGCGCTTTGGTGCAGGATACGCCGGTCATGATTTTGGACGAGCCTACGGCCTACCTCGATGTCATCCATAAATATGAGGTCATGGACTTGTTATGCCAGATTGCGCACAAGGAGAATAAAATTGTACTGTTTTCTACCCACGACCTGAATATTGCACAGAACATGGTAGATAAAATATGGCTGGTAACCAAGTCGGAGTTGATAGAAGGGGCGCCGGAAGACATGGTGATGTCTTCTGTCTTTGAAAAATTAGTAACGCGCACCTCCATCCGCTTCAACCGTATAGACGGCGAATTTGAAATGGGCAAACGCCTGTTGAAAACCATGGCCGTGCACAGCAGGCAGGATATTCGCTGGATTCGCCATGCCCTGCAGCGCTTTGGTTACAGGGCTTTGCAGAACCCCGCCACCACGCCCGACAATACGCCCGAACTGCTGTTTGAAGTAAACCGTAACGGCTTGCGCCTGTCCTACAATTATGGCATGGAACGGCATACCTTCACCTCTGTGTATGCCTTGGGACAATACCTCCGTTCCCTTTAATGTATTGCTTCATTACGAATTTCCATTTCAATTATAATTTTCGTATATTTGCGGCAGAAATCTAAAATGACATAATCTATGCTTATTCATAATTTCTTTTATTATCTGGCATATCAGGACGAATTGGTGAAACAGTATAATGGGCAATATCTTATCATTGTTGATAAAAAAGTAGTTTATTCTTCGACCAATGAAAAGGATGCGTTGAACAAAGGTATGGAGTTGGCGGGATTAGGTAATTTTATTATGCAATTATGTACACCGGGAGAGGAAGCCTATACGACGAGTTGTTATACGCCCTGGGTACAATTCACAGACGCCTTATCTCAGTCAAAACCGGAAATCTCGTATTAATGAAAGTCTATACATTCACCAAAAGATACGATGTCGTTAGTCGGATATTGACCTTGCCGTAACACATTTTAAAAACAAGACTTGCCTGTCTTTCCGGATACCTTCGTTACAAAGTAGGGATATTCAGAAAACGGAAAAATAACCTCAGGAGATTTTGTTTAAATAGTCGTTCCTTAAAAATATAATTCAAGCGGCATTCAGGGAGAAGTTTTTTTGGAAAAAGTAGCGGGAAAAGATGAGACAAAAAAGTCGATCGACTTTCTCGCGGAGTTTTTC
>JAIRMK010000087.1 GCA_031258755.1 Prevotellaceae bacterium | reverse complement strand
GCCACTTCCGATAAAAATTTGATGCGAACCAGCCGCACCTCTTCTTCTGTGAAGTCGGGGCCTAACGCTGCCATGGCAGCCTCCAGTGTTTCATTTTCGGCCTCTTCTTTAAAATAAGTATAAATATCGGTAATTTTGTCTTCATCCACTACATCGTCAATGTAGTAGTTGAGGTTCAATTTGGTTCCCGAATTGACAATGGCTTCGATTTCCGTAAGCAGTTCATCTATGCTCAACCCCTTTACGTCTGCTATGTCTTCAAGCATCATCTTGCGGTCGATACTTTGAATGATGAACACTTTGGAACCCGATTTGTTGACTACTGATTTTACGATGAAATCCTGCGGGCGCGCAATTTCTTTTTCTTCGACATATTGATGAATAAGCTGTACGAAATCCGTGCCGTATTTTTTTGCTTTCCCTTCGCCCACGCCCTGGCAGTTCTTCAGTTCGTCGAGTGTAATGGGATATTGAATCGCCATATCTTCAAGCGACGGATCTTGAAAAATGACAAACGAAGGCAATTGTAACCGCTTGGAAACGCTGCGGCGCAAATCTTTCAACAGGGCCAGCAATTCCTCGTCACAAGCCACGCTTTTTCCTTGTGCCGTCCATTCTTCATTATCGTCGCTTTCGGAATATTCGCGATCTTCGGTAAGCATCACAGAGTAGGGGTCTTTCAGGTAAGCCCGGCCTTTAGCCGTCACTTTCAGCAATCCGTAATTTTCAATTTCTTTTTCGAGGAAATGCAAAATCAATGCTTGCCTGATTATCGCATTCCAGAACCGCCCACTCTTGTCGGCGCCTTCGCCAAACATTTCGAGTTCGTAATGCCGGTACGATTTGATGGTAGAATTCATCACGCCGGCAATAATGTTGGCAATATGTTCGGTCTTGAACTTTTCTTTCACGGCCAACACGGTTTCCAGCACTTGCGAAATGTATTCGCATCCTTCGAATTGTTTTTTCGGATGCGTGCAATTGTCGCAGTTGCAGCAATTTTCTTCAATATATTCTTCCCCGAAATAATTTAGCAGCAGTTTGCGCCGGCATATACTCGATTCGGCATACGCCACTGTTTCCAACAGCAGCTGTTTGCCGATTTCCTGTTCGGCTATCGGCTTCCCCTGCATGAATTTTTCGAGTTTCTGAATGTCCTTATAGCTGTAGAATGTGATGCAGCGGCCTTCGCCGCCGTCGCGCCCTGCGCGCCCTGTTTCCTGGTAATAACCTTCGAGGCTTTTCGGAATGTCGTAGTGGATGACAAACCGGACGTCGGGCTTGTCAATTCCCATGCCGAAAGCAATGGTGGCCACAATCACATCAACATCTTCCATTAAAAATTTATCCTGATTGGTCGAGCGGGTGGTGGCGTCCATTCCTGCATGATAGGGCAAAGCCTTGATGCCGTTTACTTTCAGCAGTTCGGAAAGATCCTCCACTTTTTTGCGGCTCAGGCAATAAATGATGCCCGACTTCCCTTCGTTATTCTTGATGAATTTAATGATCTCCCTTTCGGTGTTGACTTTTGAGCGTATTTCGTAGTATAAATTCGGCCGGTTGAATGACGATTTAAAAACTTTTGCATCAAGCATGCCCAAATTTTTTTGAATGTCGTGCTGTACTTTTGGCGTGGCCGTAGCAGTGAGCGCGATGAGCGGCGCCGCCCCAATTTCATTGATGATCGGGCGGATACGGCGGTATTCGGGACGGAAATCATGCCCCCATTCCGAAATACAATGCGCTTCGTCCACTGCATAAAATGATATTTTCAACTGCCTCAGTAAAGCCATATTCTCTTCTTTCGTCAATGATTCCGGCGCCACATACAGCAATTTGGTGCCGCCGTTCAGCAAATCGTCGCGTACTTCCTGTATCTGTTGTTTGTTGAGTGAAGAGTTGAGAAAATGGGCTACGCCGTTATTATCGGTAATAAATCCGCGGATAGCGTCCACCTGATTTTTCATGAGTGCGATGAGTGGAGAAATGACTATTGCCGTGCCTTCCAGAATGAGCGCCGGAAGCTGGTAGCATAATGATTTTCCTCCACCGGTAGGCATTAACACGAACGTGTCATTGCCCTCCAACATATTTATTATAATCGGCTCCTGGAGTCCTTTAAAAGCTTCGAAACCAAAATATTTTTTAAGTTGACCGTAAAGATTCTTGGTTATCGTCTCCATTTTTTGTATCTTTGCGAGCTCTAAGTTAGGGAAATTTTCTTTATAAAACAAATTTTAAGTGTCATATTCTGTTAAAAACATATTGGATACAGCCAAGGAAGTTGTTAAAAATGAGGCTGCTGCAATAAATAAGATAGTGTCTGGGCTTGATGAAAACTTTTCCGAAGTGGTCAGGTTGATTTATGAAGGAAAGGGGCGGGTAGTGGTGACCGGCATCGGCAAAAGCGCCATCGTGGCCATGAAAATTGTGGCCACCTTAAATTCTACAGGTACGCCGGCGATTTTTATGCATGCCGCCGACGCCATCCATGGCGACTTGGGCATTATTCAACCCGATGATATCGTGCTGTGCCTTTCAAAGAGCGGCAACACGTCCGAAATAAAAATGTTGCTGCCGCTTATCAAGAATATGGGCAATACGCTTGTGGCTATGGTATCGCAGTCGGATTCCTACCTGGCGCAACACGCCGACTATGTATTGCATGTGGTGGTTGATAAGGAAGCTTGTCCGAATAATTTGGCGCCTACCACCAGCACTACGGTGCAAATGGTGATGGGCGACGCTTTGGCTATTTGTCTGTTGAAATTGCGGGGATTTACTGCACAGGATTTTGCACGGGTGCATCCGGGCGGATCGCTGGGCAAAAAGTTGTATCTTCATGTGTCTGATTTGATAGACCCTGCCCGCAAGCCGCAAGTGAGCGTACACGATACAATTCCGCAAAGCATCGTGGTGATTTCGGCCAACCGCTTGGGCGCTACGGCCGTGATGGATGAGGACGGCCGTCTGGCGGGTATTATTACCGATGGGGACGTGCGGCGCATGTTGGGGAAATGGCAACAGTTTGATAAACTCACGGCCGGTGATATTATGACTAAAAACCCCAAAGCGATTGAGGCGGACGAGATGGCCATTAAAGCTTTTAATCTCATGGACGAAAACCAAATATCACAGTTGGTGGTGACGAAAGATGGGAAATATGAAGGGATGGTGCATGTGCATGATATTCTCCGGGAAGGGATTGTGTAACTTCAAAAGAAAAGGTGTAAAATATAAAGTTTCAAAGGATGTGGTTGCATTGTAAGGATTTGATAAAACGTTATGGGACGCGCACTGTCGTAAAGGGGGTGACCATTAATGTGGAGCAGGGCGAGATTGTGGGATTGCTCGGTCCGAATGGCGCCGGAAAAACCACTACTTTCTACATGTTTGTGGGGCTCATCAAAGCCAATAACGGACAAATTTTCTTGGACGATACGAATATTACGAAAGAGCCGATGTACCGGCGTGCACAAATGGGCGTGGGCTATCTGGCGCAGGAAGCCTCGGTGTTTCGCCGGATGACCGTAGAGCAGAATATCCTCTCGGTGATGGAAATGACCGCCATGACGAAGGCCCAACGGTATGAAAAACTTGAAACATTGATGGATGAATTCGGGTTACATCGGGTACGCAAGAGTTATGGCGTCCAATTGTCGGGCGGGGAACGCCGGCGGTGCGAGATTGCGCGGGCGCTGGCCATTTCGCCTAAATTCATCCTGCTCGACGAGCCTTTTGCCGGTGTCGACCCTATTGCGGTAGAAGACATCCAGTCTATTGTAGCGAAGCTAAAAGAAAAAAATATCGGCATTATTATTACCGATCACAATGTACACGAAACCCTTGCCATTACCGACAGAGCGTATTTGTTGTATGACGGGGATATATTGGAAAGCGGCACGGCCGAAGAGTTGGCAGCCAACCCCGAAGTGCGCCGGAAATATCTCGGAAAAAATTTTGAATTGAGGCGATAGGAAGGAACCGATGCAAGAAACATCTTCAGCAAATATACTGGAAACAGGGAAAGTAGGCCGGTTACTCTACCAATATGCTTTGCCATCAATTATAAGCTCATTGATGGTTGCCCTGTACAATGTGGTCGACCGCATTTTTATTGGACACGGAGTGGGGCCTATGGCCATATCAGGCCTGGCGCTCACGTTTCCGCTACTGAACCTGTTGCAGGCCTTCGGCACCCTGATTGGCGTAGGCGCTGCCACCCGCATGTCTATTGTATTAGGCATGAAAGACGTGCGCTGGGCAGAGAAAATATTGGGACACAGCCTGATGCTCACCCTCACCATATCGGGCACGGTGATTGTCCTGTCTACAATTTTTATACATCCGATTTTGCAGCTGTTCGGCGGAAGCGAACACACCATACCTTACGCCGCAGAATACCTGTATTACGTGATCCCGGGCAGCATTTTCACTTCCCTGAGCTTTAACCATGCGGGATTGATGCGCTCTTCGGGCTACCCGCGAAAATCAATGATGGTAATCCTCATAGGCGCCGCATTGAATATCATTCTCGACCCTGTTTTCATTTTTGTATTTGATATGGGGATACAGGGGGCGGCCATTGCCACCGTATTGTCCATGATGGTGAGTGCGGTGTTTGCCATGCATCACTTTTTTAAACCTTCGTCGTTTATCCGGTATCGCAAATATGCGTTTAATGTGGAACGACGTATCGTGCGTAATATTATCGCCATAGGGCTTTCGCCTTTCCTGCTGAATGCCATGTCGAGCATTATAAATGTGGTGATGAACCAAATGCTGGTCACGCATGGCGGCGATATCGCCATTGGGGCGAACGGCATTATTTCCGGCTACGGAATTGTGGTGGTGATGATTATTTTTGGTCTGTGTCAGGGCATGCAGCCTATTGTGGGATACAATTATGGCGCGCAACAGCTGAAACGGGTAAAGGACACTTATAAGCTCACCGTCAAGGCCTCTTCCATCGTTACTGTGGTGAGTTTTGTGCTGGCTATGCTGATGCCGCGCCAAATGGCTATGGTATTTACCAGCGACCCGGAATTGCTCGATATTTCCACTTCTGCCATTCGTATTTCCTTTATGGCTTTTGCCGTAATCGGTTTTCAGATTGTAACCGGACAGTTTTTTCAGGCTATCGGCAAAGCGAAAAACGCCATTTTCCTGAGTTTGTCGCGGCAAGCGGTATTTTTACTTCCGGCATTGTTGTTAGGCGCTCATCTCTGGGGGCTTACAGGTGTTTTTGTGTCTATGCCGGTATCTGATTTTCTGGCGTCTGCAGTGTCCGCATGGATGATTTTCAGGCAACTACGACATTTTTCGGCAAACAGTTGAGCCAAGAGTTAAGCGTATCTGTTATACATCGCTTTACTGTTAACCTGTATCTTCATTTTTTTCACCTGTTTATGTTATTTTATACTAAATTATGTATTATTTTATCCGTTAGATAGGTAAGTTTGTGAATTTTATCTATCTTTGTCCCAATAAAACGTGAAATCTATGAGGAGCTATTTTCATTGCAAAT
>JAIRMK010000012.1 GCA_031258755.1 Prevotellaceae bacterium | reverse complement strand
GGCGGCGTGCGGGCGTTTGAGTTTACCAACCGCGGCGATTTTGCCCACGACGTATTCGGCGAGCTCAACCGGTGGACGGCTGTGCACTGTCCGGGTATGGTCATGGGCGTCGGCTCGGTAGTGGATGCGGGCGCGGCTTCCCTGTATATCCAACTGGGCGCTAATTTTATTGTGGGGCCTGTGTTCAACCCCGATGTCGCCAAAGTGGCCAACCGCCGCGCCATTCCTTATACGCCGGGTTGCGGAACGGCGTCGGAAGTGGGATTTGCGCAGGAAGCCGGCTGCGACCTCATTAAGATATTTCCCGCCGGAAATGTCGGGGGGCCGTCGTTCGTGAAGAACCTGCTTGCTCCAATGCCGTGGTCGAAACTGATTGTTACCGGCGGCGTAGAACCCACTGAGGAAAATTTAACGGCGTGGTTCAAAGCCGGCGTGACGTGCGTGGGCATGGGCTCAAACCTGTTTCCCAAAGCGGTCATTGAGCGAAAAGACTGGAACGCCATCACGGAATTGTGTAAACACGCGCTGGCCATTATCCGGCAAGTGCGCAAATAAATTTTCACTAACCTTTAAAACCGACAAACTATGCAATCGCTAAATAGAACAACCGTTTCTGCCCAGACTTATCCCGAACGAATCATTCAATTCGGAGAAGGCAATTTCCTCCGCGCTTTTGTGGACTGGATTATTTTCAACATGAACGAAAAAACCGGATTTAACAGCGGTGTGGCGGTGGTGCAACCCATTGAAACGGGAATGATTGAAGCGCTGAACAAACAGGACGGATTGTACCACGTCAATTTACAGGGGCTCGACAATGGTAAGCAAGTGGACAGTATTCAGATGATTGACGTTATCACGCGCGGCATTAACCCGTACGCGCAATTTACCGATTATTTGAAATTGGCGGAAAACCCCGACATGCGCTTCGTAATTTCCAACACCACCGAAGCGGGCATCGCCTTTTGTGCGGGCGACAAACGCGACGATGCGCCGGCAAGTTCATATCCGGGCAAACTTACGCAACTGCTGTTTCACCGGTTTAAAACTTTCAACGGCGCACTCGACAAGGGTTTTATCATATTCCCCTGCGAACTGATTTTCCACAACGGCACAGAACTTAAAAAATGTATCCGTCAATATATTGAACTGTGGCGGTTGGGCGACGATTTCAAGCAATGGTTTGAAACGGCTTGCGGGGTTTACAGCACCTTGGTTGACCGCATCGTGCCCGGATATCCGAAAGACGCCATCAACGAAATACTTGAAAAGATACAGGTAGATGACAAATTGGTGGTGAAAGCCGAAATATTCCACCTCTGGGTGATTGAAGCGTCGCAAAGCGTAGCCGACGAATTCCCTGCCGACAAAGCGGGTTTAAACGTACTGTTTGTGCCGAGCGAAAAACCCTACCACGACCGGAAAGTAACGCTGCTCAACGGCCCTCACACCGTGCTTTCGCCGGTGGCCTACCTCAGCGGATTGGATACGGTGCGCGAAGCGTGCGACGACGACACAATCGGTCGTTTCGTCCGCCGCGTGATGTTCGACGAGCTACTCCCTACGCTCGATTTGCCGAAGCCGGAGCTCGAAAAATTTGCCGGCGATGTGCTCGAACGCTTCCGCAATCCGTTCGTGAAGCATTTTGTAACCAGCATTATGCTGAACTCGTTTCCAAAATTCAAAACCCGCGACTTGCCGGGTTTGAAAATCTATCTCGAACGGAAAGGCGAATTGCCGCAAGGCATTGTATTCGGACTGGCGGCCATTTGTGTATATTACAGGGGCGGCAAACGCAACGGCGATGATATTGTCCCGAATGACGACAAGGCCACTACCGACCTGCTACTGCACCTGTGGGCAAGCCGTGATGCGCAAATTGTGGCGCAAGGCGTGCTGGCGGCGGAATATATCTGGGGCGAAGACCTCAACCGCATACCGGGACTGACGGCGCTGCTTGCCGCCGATATCGACGCTATTATTAACAAAGGTATGCGGGAAGCTGTAACCGCGCTGCTGGAATAACCGGGAACCTTAGGGTTATGCTCCGGTAGGCATCCTTGACCCGTTTTGGGCAATTTACAGAGAAAATATTTGGAAATTACATTTTTTTGTTATATATTTGCCAAATATTCTTATACATTCTAACGAACTTCGGCATTTTGCGAAATTAAGATTAGAAATACTTCTTAGAAGTTCGTACCCATTTCTGCTGCAAATAATATACTAACTAAAAAATTGAAACAAAATGAAAAAGTTAAATTATCTATTAGGCATGTTATTTATGGCCGCTGCTTTTACGTATTGCACCGACAAGAATAACGAATCTGAAATCAAAGCGCCGACAACTGCAGAATTTGCAGAAATCAGGCAAGGCTTCCTGGACGGGATTACCCAGTACAAAACTTTTGATGCTACAACGGGGTCGAGTTTTACCTCCACCAAAGGTGTTAAGGTAAACATCTCCGGCCTTACGTTGAACAGTCAACCGGTAACGGGCAATGTGCAACTTCGTTATATCGAACTTTTCGATATAGGTTCTATTGCGCTTGCCAACAAACCCTTGCTTGGCAGAGATTATTCGAATAACAGGCCCGGTCCGCTGGTTACAGGCGGCGAGTTTTTTATTGAGGTAACGCAAAACGGCACACCCCTTGACGGCTCTGCCAATCTGGAAGTGCCTGTAAAATTCACTAAAGGCGCAGACCCTGATGATATGACGATTTGGAGCATGGATGACGGCGAAGAATGGGGCGTTTGGGAAAAAGCTAATGGTGAAATCTGGCAGGAAGGACAAGGAACAGAAAACTATTACTATTGCTGGCTTCCATTCAACTGGACGAATATTGACTGGCTTTATTCGCTGCCCGGCACTCAAACGCAAATTCGCGTAAAGGTACCGGACGGTTATAATAAGGATAATTGTTCCGTATATGCCGCCTATTTTGACATGCCGGGCACGCTCGCCGCGTTTGACGTTTATGACGCCACCGGCAAATATTTCACCGAACATACGGGGATAGCGCCTGTCGGTTACAAGATGTTTGTGATTTTTGTTTCAGGCGATGCGCAAACGAAACGATTTGTATATGCCACCAAATTGGTGACTGTCGAGCCTGACCAATATATCACATTTACTGCCGAAGACCTGCGTAGCGCCAGCATTCAGCAGGTTATCGACGCTATAAACGGACTGTACGATTGATTAAAAGTTTAGAAGAAGCCGTACTGATGATATCCCAATATTTCTCATACGTCGCCAACTCTGCAGGCGTAAAGGCGCCCTTTTCGCATAAGTCCACCGCTTTTCTTATATTTTTGTCGGATAATAATTCCTCAGACACGGTGCGGGTCTTATCTTCCACTTCTCTAAGAAGGGATATTCAGTAAATAAAAAAAGAACACCAACAGATTTATTTTGAATTAGTTGGTTTTTTGTGTCTTTATGCATTACCCCGGAAATAAAGGTTAACAGCCAAAATCGGGGTAGTTCACGGAATATCCCTGCTTAAATAGGACACGGATGTAACGGATACAACGAGTTTTCACGGATGAAACAAATCTGTGTTTATCCGTTAAATCTGTGTCATCTGTGTGCTATATGCCCTTGATTATATCAAATTTTCTCTGTGGCGCTTCTCCTGCCCCTTTCTAATCTTACATTTCTCTGAATTTACTGAATATCCCTAAGAAACTTATCAGCAAATCGGGGTGTTTGCCGAAGATACGTTTAAACGTCAAGTCGTTTTTAGGATCAAGATAAATTTGTTAAGTGTTCATTATGAATGCTCCACTCCCGCTGTCCCTGCACCCCCGCCGACGGAAGAGAAACTGATTTGGTTAAACGTTTGTTATCAAAACATTAAAGAATTGTGAAATATTTTTATGGTATTTTTTAAAAAAATGTTACGAAAATATTTTTTATATCTAAAAAAATGCTTTTCTTTGTTCTATGAAATGTGGACGTACACAAATAAAAATGTGGACGTACACATTAAAAATCGAAAAGGTGGCCAAAATAAATAATAAAAATAACATGGATTTAACCAACGCTTTGGATTCGGAAAATAAACAGCGATTGCGAATAGCGGATATTGCGCGAATTACAGGCGTTTCGGCAGGGACGGTAGACCGGGTGTTGCATAATCGCGGGCGGGTGTCGGACGAAAAACGCAAAAAAGTCGAAACCGTGATTAACCAGATGGATTACAGGCCGAACGTGTTTGCCCGTTCGCTATCTATTAAAAAGGAGATGCGTTTTGTGTCGCTTATTCCCAACTTTGAGGCCGCCGGATATTGGGAATACATAAGAAATGGCATCAACAAAGCGCAAAAGGAGATTAGCGACCACCGGATTATTATTGATCACCACTACTTTGATCAGTATGACAACCGGTCGTTTGTGGTGGAGACGGAACGGATTTTGAGTGCGTTGCCCGATGCTGTAGTTTTCTCACCGGTGTTTATTGAAGAATCTGTGGCCTTTGCGCAGCAGCTTGAGCAGCAGCATATCCCCTGTGTGCTGGTCGATTCCAATGTAGAGGCCATCAATTGTTTGGCCTACTACGGGCAACATTCACTAAAAAGCGGCTACACGGCGGCGCAATTGCTCTTTACGGGCTTGCCGAAAGACAGTACCGTGCTGCTGACCCGCTCGGTGCGGCCCAATGGCATCGGTTCCAACCAGGCCATTCTCCGCGAAAAGGGGTTCATGCAGTATGTGGACGAGCACAAATTACGGCAGAGCTATCAAATCGTGCGGGTAGACCTGTACTCAAATGATACGGCTAAAAACCTGAGAAAATTACGGGGGACGGCTGCCTGTAGTCCCCCTATTACCGGCGCTGTTATTTTTAGCTCGAAAGTATATCGACTGGTCGATTTCCTCGCCAAAGTGAACCTGTTGGGAATAAAAATCATTGGGTATGACGAACTGCCGCAGAATATAGCAGCGCTGAAAGCAGGCTATGTGTCGTATTTGATTGCACAGCGTCCCGAGATGCAGGGCTACCTGGTGGTGAAAAACCTGTTGAAACACTTAGTATATAAGCAACAGACGCATCGCACCAATTATGTGCCGGTAGATATTTTAACCCGGGAAATTGTGGACGAATATATTCAGTTTAACCAGCGGTTGAATGAATGAGGAAAGGCGGAAGATGAACAGATAAAAGGTAAAGAAAATGTTGACCTGTCTGAAAATACATCATGCGGATAATGTAGCAGTGGCGCTTGTGACGCTTGTGGCAGGTTCTGTGGTGAACGTGGCCGGTAAATGCATTACGTTGCAGGAAGAAATTCCTGCAGGGCATAAGTTTGCCTTGATGGATTTGGCAGAGAACGGACAGGTTGTTAAGTATGGTTATCCAATTGGGCATGCCGTAACGCCGGTTGCAAAAGGCGCATGGGTTAACGAAAAGAACATCAAAACCAATCTTTCCGGCGTGCAGGAATACGCCTATATGCCGCAGAAACAGGCGCTCCCTGTGGCCGCCTCTTCCGATACTTTTAGGGGTTATCGCCGCGCTAACGGCGAGGCAGGCATACGCAATGAAATATGGATTGTGCCCACCGTGGGCTGTGTAAATGGCGTGGCAACCCGGCTGGCCGAGATCCTGCGCGCCGAAACAGGCGGGAAAAAGGTGGACGCTATTGTGGCGTTTCCGCACAACTACGGTTGTTCGCAACTGGGCGACGACCACGAAAACACACGTAAGATTTTACGCGATGTGGTATTGCACCCTAATGCCGGCGGTGTGCTGGTGGTGGGGCTGGGTTGTGAAAATAACCAGATTGAGTCATTCAAAGAGCTGGTGGGCGCACATGAGCATATCCGGTTCATGGAAACACAAAAAGTGAGCGATGAAATAGAAGAAGGCATGAAAATCCTTCGGGAACTGTATGTCGCTGCCGCGCGACACGAACGCGAAGAAATACCTGTGTCGGAACTGAAAATAGGGTTGAAGTGCGGCGGCTCCGACGGCTTTTCAGGCATTACCGCCAACCCGTTAGTGGGTTTGTTCTCAGACCTTTTAGTGGCGCAGGGCGGCAGTACGGTGCTTACCGAAGTACCCGAAATGTTTGGCGCCGAAACCATTCTAATGAATCGCGCACAGGATGAAACGGTATTTGGGAAAACCGTACAACTCATCAACGACTTTAAACAATACTTTATAAAGAATGACCAGCCGGTGTATGAAAATCCCTCGCCGGGCAATAAGGCTGGCGGCATTTCCACGCTGGAGGAAAAATCGCTGGGGTGCACGCAAAAAAGCGGCGCAGCCACCGTGGTAGATGTGCTGGCTTACGGCGACCGTATCAGCCGGAAGGGACTGAACCTGCTCAGCGCGCCGGGTAACGATTTGGTGGCTTCCACCGCGCTGGCCGCCGCAGGTTGCCAGATGGTGCTGTTCACCACCGGACGCGGCACGCCGTTCGGCACGTTTGTCCCCACGATGAAAATTGCCACCAACACGGCGCTCTATCAACACAAGCCCGCGTGGATTGACTT